>NZ_JBNNTG010000025.1:0-95555 GCF_050278525.1 Peribacillus sp. NPDC096540
CTGTATGTGAACTAGAAGGTCCAATCATAACCGGACCGATTATATCAAATGCAGATCTGTATTTCATTGTATAATGCCCCTTTTCCCGGCAAAAATTTTTCAACCGTCTTTCATTATGCTGCCTTTTGTTCTTCTTCTTTCACCCTTATTTGTGAAACGGTTCTAATTTTAAAATTCTTGAACACAATCGATCCAAGGAAACCGGCTGTTGCTCCTACAACTGCACATATCCCAGCAGTAATCGTCACTTTTATAGGATCATTGAAACCGTACATAACTGCTAATCCTGCGATTGGTGTTGCCGTACCGGTTGCATTATTCACCAAACCAAACATGGCTACAACTACGCCAGCAGCCGCTCCGCCAATGAAATTAGTTGAATATACCGGAATAGGATTGGCAGATATTATATCTGCTTGTGTCAAAGGTTCAATCGCAACCGCAATTGTAGTACTTCTATCTCCAAATTTCAAACGATCAAACAACACAAAATTCATAAAAGATGATCCAAATACAGCAAGTGCACCAATTGCCATAGGAAGTCCAGTCAATCCAAGCATTGCTGTCAAAGCCATTGAACTTAATGGTGCAGTAGCGACGACTGTGATGACTCCTCCAAGGATAATTCCCATTAAGATCGGATTACTGTTTGCCGTTTCCGTAATAATTCCACCAATATTCAAAAGTGTTGCATTGACCAAAGGTGTTAAATTTTCACCAATAAAACGAACAAGTGGTGCTGCAATAATGATGGTAACAATTAAATCTAATCCGGCTGGAACTTTTTTCTCAATGACTTTCACAAGAAAAGCAACAAGATATCCTGCGAAAAATCCAGGTAGCAAACCTAAACCAGCACATGAAACACCAAGTAATAGGGCATATACAGGAGAAACCCCTAACGCTAGCGCAACAAGCGAAGCCGCAGCGACGCCACCCATACTACCTGCAGCATCTCCAACTTCTCCAAGAAATTTAATATTAAATAAATCCCCACCAACATATCGTTGAAATGCTTCTACTAGAAAAGCTGCAACAGCAGCATTTGCAAGTGCACCCATTGCTTTCATCCCTTTTGGGGCTTTAAAACTAAATAATGAAAATAAACCAAGTACCAATAATAATAAGGCTGTTCCTTTTAAAATTTCCATTTACATCTCTCCTCTTGGTGATTAGTAAGTATACTTCATGACTTAATATATAAAGCGAGCTACTACTTCTTCTGCAAGTTCCCGATTAAAAATTTCATACTCTAATCGATTATCCGCTTCTGTTTCATAGTTTGCGTGTCTACAAGTTCTTCAATCAATTAAGAATTTAAACGAAAAATGAGGAATAGAATCATTTGCTTAAAACGAATTCACCCACAACCATTATACTAAAATATCATTATTTCCCCGGAAATGTAAACCCTTTCATTTGATACCCTATCTTAACACATATCATAGAGCATACCATACAAAAATTTAATTTTATGATAATCAGATTTTTCAGTATATTGAAATAACTATTCACAATTCTTTTCAATAGCTAATAATGAAAAATTTAATCGGTAGTACATGAGCTAAATTTTATCTCACATTCATAAGTGTAAATTTTTTACAAAAATGCACTAGCAAGAGATCTAACATCATCGGTTCCCCAACAGGAAATGTCCCCGGTAGCACCAGCCCTTAAGAATATTTTTTATATCTTATTTTCCCTTTAAAACATTTTTTTATGAGTTACATACTTTAGAAACCCCAATTAATGCATCTGGTTTTAAATGGAACGACAGGTTCGCTTTTTCTGGGAAATAATAATCATGAAAGGATGTGGATGTTGGATGTCTTTAGAATGGTTCGACAGAGTAAGCGGGGAATTACAGGATCATCTTAAATCAATTTGTGAAAAATACGATCGAAATGGCAGTTTGATCGTGGAGCGAGGAGCTAAACATCCACGTATCGAATTTTATACAGAGTTGGATGACAATGAGAGGGACTATTTTTCCACTTTGTTTTTCGATCCGTATAATGAAGAATTTTATATGGAATCCTTTGATCCGGATTTAGGGCAAGTTAGCAAGGTGATCCTATCTGATATTGAAGATATCGTTGATGCTGTCCATGAAAGCTTCCATAACTACTTGGAAGAGGACGGCATCGAATATGAATATGATCTCGACGATGAAAATGATGAATTGAATGAACTGTATGATTCAAACGGAAGCGAAGAGACTGAGATATACGAAATCGATGTGGAATGGGAAACACCTGAAGTAACAGCCTATATTCAAGAAAATGAAGTGGAGGTTACCTATCAATTCGGAATTGTTCAAGAAACCGGTGATGGAGTGCTAAAACGGATTAACCGCATTCGTACAGCAGATGATGATCTGATAAAGGATGAAACAAACTTTATATTTAGTAAGGAAGAAGCTAGCACGATCATCGCTATGATAGCAAGCCATATGGATTCCCTCAGCGAAATGGATTAAAAAAACCCACAAAACCTTGTCCATGATCAACATGGACAAGGTTTTATTAAATAAGAATAAGTTCGTATACCTCCGATAATTGAGTGACCCGCTCTGTATCACTAGCTACCTTTGCATGTTCAATTTCCCTAGGAAGAACTCGATTAAGGAGTCTCGCTTCTTTGTTGGTAAGCTTATTAACAAGTTCTTCTTCAGAATGAAAATGTCCATCCTTGATTTTATTATAAATTTCCTGCGCTTCAGGATATTGATCTGTATAGTTAGACAATATCTCACGTAAGTAACCAATCGTACGATCCATCAAAACATCCCTCTCATTCGGTTTAGGCTATACATACTCCATTTATACCTTCCCCCATTTAGTGATAATAAATTCCATGTTTTTAGCCTGTAATAAAAAAGGGATTTCCAATTGATGGATACCCCTTTACTAGCATTAATTTTTTATTTCTTCATCCCAAAACAAATCATTTAACGTCCTTGATAATGCCTTACAAATACCAATGCATAAACTTAATGAGGGATTGTACTTTCCAGATTCAATCAATCCTATCGTTTGTCTGGAAACACCGACAATCTTGGCTAGCTCATCTTGTGACAAATCCTTTTCCACTCTTGCAAGCTTCAGTTTTATATTTTTCAAAGGAACGCACCTACAATTTCTTATTATCTTCGCTATTTTTCATTCCAATTTTCTTCGCTAGCAAGTATATACCACCAAAAAACAGAAGTAAAATCGGCAAATAGATAATAACTGAAACAAGCCATACCATCACAAAATACCACAAGCCTTGTGAACTGCTATCCGCATAGGATACAGCACTATTCACTCCCATGATCGTAGCGATGATGAGAGCTAAAGCACCCGTACCAAAAATGGTCTTCCTGCTCATCGGTGTTTTACTAGTACGATCATGCATTTCAACTTCATCCCAGAATACCCCTAAGAAAATGGAACGAGCCAAGTAATACAGCCCTCCTGCAAAAAGGATCACTAATTCCAGATATAATTCCCCGCTGCCTACACCATATTTATATATCTTAACAAGTACGCTCACTAGACAAATTGCCATAATGACATAATACATTTCTTTATAAATTTTATTTCTTACATTCTCGATCCGTTCATCCTTGATTTTTTTCGTTCGTTTAAATACATTCATCATTGATTGCCCTCCATTTTATCCTACCGCTTACTCTTATTATATGATTTATTTAACTTTTTGCAATATATATATTACATTTAATAACGTATAAATTACAAAATGTATAAAAAAGGTGTCCATATTTTCAGTATGGATACCTTTTTAGGGGTTTACTCGTGAGTTTTTGGGGTTTACTCGTGAGTTTTTGGGGTTTACTCGTGAGTTTGCGCCATTTACTCGTGAGTTTGCTCCATTTACTCGTGAGTTCCAGTTTTTATACAATACCAAACCAAGTGCAGCTTATATCATAAAATTAAAAGATTGAATCAAAAAGCTAAGGAGACTCGCTATGAAAGCAATGGTATGTACAAAATACACCCGATGTACTGGAACTCAAAGAGGTAGCAAAACCTTCTCCCAAATACTACTTCCCTATAAACCCTTATAACATGAAAGAAATTAACGATTATAAAGAATTACATCCCCTTAAACACGAACATTAAATAATATTCCTAATTTAATATTCATCTTTTCATTGATTATGTTTTATAAGTTTGCTATATTATCAAAGTAATAATCTTAAATATCATTACTCGTATATCCTCAGTAATATGGTCTGAGTGTCTCTACCTGGTTCCCATTGAAAGAACTAGACTACGAGTTAAAGTATTCGGCTGTTCGGCTTTTTTAGCAGCTAATGATTTAGCATTATCTTCAATTTTTGCTAAATTATCTTTACTTTGACTTTTGTAGGTCTAGAAGGTAGAAATCACTCTACAGTTTCTAGACTTTTTTCTTTTGACCAAAACAAACAACAAGGAGGATACATAAAGCAACAGTTTTTATTAAGGAAAGAAGCAAAGGAATATGCAGCAGCATTAAACCAATTTTTAATATTATTGTTAAATAATTAAAATAATGATAGCAGTATTAATATGTAGGAAAATCAGATTATTGGAGAGATTATTTATGAAAAACAACATGTTAAAAAAATATTCTTTATTAGGAATTATTACTTTGCTGTTATTATCAGTAGTTGCAGGTTGTAATTCTACTTCAAAAAATGCAAATGCAACTGAACAAAAAACTGTTCAAAGGCCTATTATAGTTCAAGGTCCAATGCCAATCGAAGCTGAAAATTTTGCAAAAAAGCTAGAAAATGTTAAAGAAGAAAAATCAGGAGATTTTGTATTTTACATTGGAACTTTAGACAATTATCCTGTAATAGTTGCAAAAACAGGTAAGGGAATGGAAAACACAGCAGCCGCTACAGCAGTGGCAATTGAAAAATATAACCCTATAGCAATAATCAATCAAGGAACATCAGGTGGGCATGATCCAAGTTTAAACGTTTTTGATATTGTTTTAGGAGAAAGAACGGTAAACATTGGTTCATTAAAAACAGCTGAAAAGGCTGAAAAACAAGGAATTGATCCAACTATATGGAAACCTATGGACCTAATGGCTTCTGAAGGAAGTGCAGGAGAAGATCCTAATGCTGAAAAACCTCGTTTCTTTGAGGGAGATAAGAATTTACTCGCAGCTGCTAATGCCGTAAAAGATAAATATACTAAGGGTAAGGTTGTCGAGGGTACTATAGGTTCTGCAGACGTTTGGAATAATGAAGTTGATAGAATAAAATGGTTCCATACTAACTTTGGTACATCTGTAGAAGAAATGGAAGGTGCCTCCGCAGCACAAATTGCCAAAGCTTATGATGTACCATTCTTGGGTATTAGAGTACTATCTAATAATAAAGCGAATGGTGGTAAATACAACCCAAATACAGCAGCGGCAAATCAAGAATATGTTTATGAAGTAGTTAAAAAATATATTTCTACACTGCCAAGCAAATAATTTAAACGAATGCTTTAATTGAAAAAAAGAAGAGCACATATTATATATGACTAATATGTGCTCTTCTTTATTTAAGGATGTTTATAATTTAGATCTTTACAGAGGTCGAGTTGTTAAAACCCATTTCTAAAAAGGCTATCAGATCTATGTTAAAATACGCTTTGTATTGATGCTAGAAGGCTTTTTCAACCTATCCCAAAAGCAAAGGATTAGGATATCATCGTTAAAAATTGCCGAAAAAAGAACAGGTAAGAGTAAGAGGGTTGTATCATATACAACATGGAAATAATTATAAAGCAAAGCAAAAACATCATAAATTTTAGAATGGCTTGTCCGCTAGAACGGATTGAGTCTATACAATGCTAAACAATTCCTATATTACTGATACATGAGGTTTTCCTTCCTCTTTTTCACTAACCTTTTCAATTTTCTCAACAAACATTTGGAAAACTTTTCTCTTTTCTTCCAGTTCTTTTATTAATCCTTTTAATTCGTTCACTTTTTGTTCAAAAGGCTTATGATAGAGCTCGCGAATGTTTCGAATGATTTCATCATTAATCGTGGATTGTACAACTTGTTTGGTGATATTGAATTTGTAGGAATAAACCTTAAGTTCAAGTTTAACTTCTTCATATTCTTTTTCTATCGCATTTAATAAATCACTAATTTCTTCTTTCCATTCACCTAAAGACTTTTTCACATGTTCCTCCAACTTTACTCCCCCACTTTCACTGTAAAAAAACTTCTCCATAAAAACTCATTTTACCAATTGTTCATTTCGGTTTCTTTTCTGGTTAGTTACTTAACAAATAAATTTTTATTAAAAACAGATAACAACATACCGCAGTCTTCAAGAAAATGTTGAAATCCTTCTTATTTAAAATAGTACCTGCCATCTCATTGGTTAACATTTTGGGGGGATTTTTTAATAAATGTTAAGCTGAGGCTATTTAATGTGTAAAGTCTAGCGGTAAAAATGAATAAATCATTGTAGTTATTTTCTATGTATTCATCAATAATGCTCATTCCGTTTCTAAATCTATCAACTAATAAATGAGTGTAGTTTTCATCCCAAGTAAACCGATTAATTCTCAGAAGTTCATCTGCTAATACTTGAAACTTAAACTCCTCAACAAGAAGTTTTAATTGATACAATTTATCTGTATTTAAACAAAAGACGTTGTTTTTATTTTCATGATTTTTATTAACAAATTGTATAAAACCATTTATATTTTCAGCCAACATATTCGCTATTTGCATCTCGAAGTTCATTTCTTCATCTCCTCAATGTCTAAAATCTAATACATTATTATGAAGAGTGTATGTTTTGAGACGATATATTAACACCAACACTAGGAATAATGATGACAACTTACACTATAGTTTTTGATTACCAAGAAGGAGATTTTGAAATCTCAATAGAAACAAACCATACTTTTTTATGATGAAACAAGATAGCATACTAAATAAAAATAAACTCTTAAAACGCATGACAAAACCCCACCTGTTTCCATTAGCAACTGGTGGGGTTTCTATTTGGCTTCTACATCTACATCAACCGGGAGGTCCATCTTGTGCAATCACGTCCTTTCATTTAAACGGCTAATTTACTGTATTCATCCAACTGATCTTTGGTTAAATTTTTGATGAAGTGGTCGAAGTTGATTGACTCCATTTCATACCTTTCACAAATCTTTAAATAACTTTCATAGGCTTTATCATACATGTTCATCATCTTGATTCCTCCTTCTGTTATATAACAATAAATTTAACTTATTAATAATATATAACAACACAATTTTATTGTCAATATAATTTTCTGAAAATTCACAATAACCACCATTCCCATTAGTATTTCCCCCATTGTTCTTCGCTAACCGTCTCACTTAAAAAAAAGCCTGTTACAATGGGTAAAGTAATTTTTTGAATGGACACCCCTCTTGTGTAGCTTTAGATTAATTTAACGCTTTTAACCTGAATATAAAAGCAAATATGAAGAGCATGTTTTGAAAAAAGATTGATCAAAACATGCTCTTATACTATTTAATTGGATTATTCTTTTATAAAAAGGCGATGCTTTTAAAGAATGTTGCTTTATTACAAAGTTAAAGGACCCCTATATGAGGTCCTTTGGTTGATTTATAATGATTCAGTTAGCCCTAAAATGGTTTTGATACGTTCATTTTGTTCATTCTTATCCAGATATTCAAAGAAACCAAGACGATTCCCCCAAGGGTCTGTGAAAGTGCCCCATTTTACAGGCACTTCATCACGAGAAAATATCTCAAATTTTTCAACATTCAATTCTTCAACCACTCTTTTTTGTTCTGCTTCAATATCGTTTACTGCTAGACGAAAAGGTCCACTGTCTTCTGAAGGTGTCCCTTCTGCTACTTGTAGCCAACAAGCTGGTATAAGCTCCCACTCTATAAATCCTTCGTGCGGTATAAAGTCAGGTTCCCTATTTAGTAAAGATTTATACCAGCTATGCCCTTCTTTAATAGTAGGAACACGAATTTGTACCGTCATCTCAAAAAACAAATAAATCCCCCCTTAGAATAATTTATTATGTATATAAGTAAAAATTTTTCCTTCCGCCTAAATTTGTACAAATTTCACTACTTATTACATTTTTTGATGCGACAACCGTAGCAATTCAAACAAAAGGTAGCAGCTTATATTCATTATTACAATCACAAACAACGACTTAAAAGGCATGAGTCCAGTAGAATACCAGATTCATGCCCTCAAGGATGCCTAACTAAATAAAATGTCGACCCTTTTGGGGTCACTTCACATAAAGTAATGTTTTTTTATGTCTACTGGAAAAGGTTACGCGTAATCATCTAATGAAGGACCCCTATTTTAACTGCATATTTTTTAAAAAAATAATAATTACTTTTTTTTAATATTGAGCACTTTCCAAAAAAATAATAACCAGAGTATAATACAAAAAAGTAACAAGTATTTATGAAAATACTCAAAGTTAAGAAGAATGTAAGCAATACTAAATATGATAGGCAATAGCAAACTTACAAGTATAGTGGATTTTTTAACAAAATTATATTGTAGATAGCAAATTCCTATCATAATAATAATAAGTAAATAAAGCATAATATCAATCCCTAATAAAATTATTTTTCCATAACTTTTGCTTTTTCAAGACCTTTTTTAGCATCTATTATGTCATGAGTATCTGGGCTATCATTCGTTATAGATTTTTTACTAATTTTAAGTATTTGAGCTGAGTCATTACTATTAATGTCATTATACTCACTTATTACCAAGGTTGCTGCTCCTATTACATAAGCTGTAGCGAAAGATGCACCACTTGAATATAAGTAATCATTTTCTGGTAAAGCGCCTAATATAGTTTCACCAGGAGCAAAAATCAAATCTTCACTACCATAGCCTGAGTATTTATATATTTTACACGGCCACATAACATTAGCACCCTCAAGTCTTCATTGACCAAAGGGTGCTTTGTTTTGACTAGACTCAGTTGAACAATCGAACATTAGAGTATTCTGTGTTTCACTAATAAGTTGGAGCCCACATATCTGGAAAACCGGGCATCATGACTTAATTTTTGATATCGTTAAAACCAAGTCTGGGTTTATCCGACACAGGTATGAAACTGTTTTTAATGACGTTCCCCTCAGATATGGAAAAGATGGCAGGACCTGAAACCCCTCCCCAAAAGACCGCATTCCATATGGTTTTCCCTCATTTCCTTTTATATAGGATAGTACCCGGGTTGAAGTTGTGGTGAACAGTCCGGTTGGGAACGTAACATGGTTTGTGAAGGATTTTTACTTTCGATCACTAATGAAGCTTTTATTAACAAATCACCATAATAAAGGCAGGGATTTCACCTGCCAGCAAATAAGTATAAGTTAATTTATAATAGGCCAATTAATATGTCTACCATTCAATTTATATTTATCGGCCAATAATAAAATAGTAGAGTCGTTACGATTATCATAACTCCGCTAATCATTAAATAGGCTGGGTATCTGCGGGTAATATTCATTTCTTTTTTCTCATCTATTTCAATAGGAGTTTGTAATATATTTTCCTGAAATTCTCTTTCTTCTCTGGTAATCACTCCATATTTAGAGCCAATAATTAATGCGCTTATACTTAGCAGTAAACCAATAATCACAGGGTTGAAGTATACAGGAAGGTTAACTCCGAACATTCCCAAGCTTTCACCTAGAATGACTCCAAAGAAACCAAAAACGATACTCCAGAAGGCACCTTCTTTTGTTAATTTTTTTGAAAATACGCTTGCAAATGCTATTGGACCCCAAGAAGCCGCAAATAATGTAGCCGCAAAGTAGCCGATCCACATAACTGCAGGTGGTTGCAACAAGCCAATTAATAAAATAACTAAGCTTATAATAACCATGGAAATGCGACTGGCCCGTAATAGATGATGATCTGTATATTCCTTTTTTCGTGATTGTTCCATGATATCTCGTGTTATACTGCTTCCTATTATCTGAAGGAAGCTTGAACAGGAAGATAATGCCGCAGCCATGATTCCACTAACAATAATAACCCCAAGCCACGTAGGGACAATATTCATCGCTGCCCAGATAAATACCTTTTCAGTTGGTGCGATATCTGCTTTGATGGTGGTTATAGTTGAAATGCTAATATGGAGAAAAAGATAGACTGTCAGAATCGATATCGTTGCCCAAACACCGGCACGAATCGCTACGTGTTCATTTTTTGCCATTAAATATCGGCTACTTTGCCATGGGCTTACGGCAATGACTATTCCCCAAACTAAGCCCATAATAACTGCCCAGGCTAATGCTTCCCAAGGCGTTCCCATAGTAGCACCTGATCCAGTAATACCGTGCCAACTTAATAAATCAGGCCTTTCAGCTAGATTCGCTGCCTTTGTAATGGCATTAGGAAATCCACCCGCAGATTTAATAATATAAGGAAAACTAATATAAGTGGCGATTGAGAATAAAAAGAACATGATTGTATCATTTACCATAACCCCTTTCGCCCCAGAGAGAATCGTAAATGATGAGTAGACTAGCCACATGATTATCAAGGCTATTGGATATGAAACACCAGAAACCTCAGCCAATAAAACCGCAGCTCCTTGAGTAACAGCAACTAAGTATGCAGAGATTCCGAGAATTGTGGTAATAGCAGCTGCTAATCGTACTTTCTTAGAACGAAAGCGGTTACCAAAGTATTCCGGAACCGTTAGTGATTTGCTTCTTCTTAAATATCTTCCGAAAAGGAAAACCCCGAATATATAGCCACTGGCATTAAAAATAACTAGGATAAGTAGAAGAATTGGATACCCTTCATAAGAAAATCCTGCTTCTCCCATAAAAGATACGGTACTTAAGAAAGAAGCCACGAGAGTTCCGGTAATCATCAATGTGTTTCCACTTCGTCCTGATACATAGTATTCTTCTGAGCTTTTCACTTTTCTGAATAAAAAAATACCGATTGAGACATATACGCAAAAGGATACGATGATTCCTATGAGGAAAGCCATTTACATCCCCACCTTTTCAACCGGACTTTTTTCTTTTATGGCTTCTTGATTTCTCTTCATTTTTATCAGAAAAACGTTCGTAATCCACCCCATGACAATTAAGGAACCCCCATAACTTAAGCTGAAAATTAACTCTCCCATTTTCTTGACCCCCTTATAAAAATTGAAATAATCAATAGTGAAATATGCAATTCTCATACCACATTTTGAATTTTCAGAATTTATCAGAGGTTATTTTCTATTTACTTATTGTCATCATATACAAATTGGTATTTGCCAAGTTTGCGCATAATGGTCGTTTGGCTTACCTCAAGAGCTTTGGCCATTTTTCGAGTTGATTTATATGTAGACAGAGCTTGAGATAATAATTGTTTTTCTGTTTCTTCTAGTGCTTTTTTTAAGGGGATTATTCCTGTTAAATTGACTAGCTTAGTATCTTTGTAAGTTAAATCAGAAGGTAAATCTTCAATGGATACTATAGAATTTCTAGCCGTTACAACAATTTGTTCAATGATATTCTCTAATTCTCTAACATTACCTGGATATTCTTGAAGTTGTAAAATTAGCTTCGAACTCTCATCTATGCTAATTGATTGACCGTATTTTTCATTGAACTTCTGAAGGAAATAATCGGTTAATAATAAGATATCTTCTTTTCTCTCACGCAGTTGCGGAATTTCCAATGGAACAACATGCAATCGATAATATAGATCTTCGCGAAACTGATTATTCTTGATCATTTGTTTCAAGTCTTTATTCGTAGCGGAGATTATCCGGATATTAACCTTTTTCTCCTTAGTTCCTCCCACCTTTATGAATGTTCTGTCTTGGACCAGATGCAATATTTTCACTTGAATGTCGAGTGGCATTTCACCAATTTCATCAAGAAAAAGTGTACCGCCATCCGCCATCTCAACAAGCCCTTGTTTCCCATGCTTACTTGCTCCTGTAAAAGCACCGCTTTCGTACCCAAATAGTTCAGACTCAATTAGTGTGGATGGAATTGCCCCACAATTAACTTGAATAAATTGTTTATCCTTTCTTGAGCTTAGATCATGAATAATCCTTGCTAAAACCCCTTTTCCAACTCCAGTTTCTCCATGGATAAATATCGATGAATCCATAGGGGCCACCTTTTCAGTTAATTCTAAAACATTTATCATTTTATTAGAGTTAGTAATAAAGTTTTTAAATGACTTCTTACCAAGTAAATTTTCATTTTGTGTTCGTTGATTCCTAGTATTAACCTGATTTAATTTTCTCTTCATCTCAACTAATTCAGTGATATCTCTAGAGTTAGAAACAATTCTATACAGATTCCCTTCCTCATCGAAAATAGGCTTTGATGTGCAGAAAACAGTCACTCCATGCGGATATGTTTGTTCAGCTGAATGGATCGCTTTTGTTTTCATAGTTTTTAATGTAACCGAATTGACGATCAGCCCCTTTTCAACCAACTCTTTAATGTTCTTATTAATAAAGGCCTCCGGCGGCAGCCCTGTAAGCTTCTTACATGCTTCACTCACGAATAGCGTATCCCCGTTTGCATCCGTTACGAAAATTTCATCATAACTGGAATGTAAGATTTGTGTTAGCTCTTTTACTTTCTTTCTCGTCACCTCCAACTCTTCATTTAGTGATTTATTTAGACTTAGTAAGCTATTAAGCTTCTTTTTAAGCATGATTTCCCTGACTTCATAGATCGGATAGCATCGATATTGGTTATCGCTATGTTGAACCACGAAATCATAGTGGCCCATATCCTCTTCATTCAGCTTATCTAAATCATCTACAACAACAAACGATTGATTAAGATATTCAATGATTTTCTGATTTTGACCACCGCTATCTAATTTCTTCAAAAAGAAACCTTCATCTAAAATGCCCAGGATTTCCAAGTGATCTTTCATGACAATAAAAGGAGAGGAATTAATTTTCAGTAATGATTTTACATCCAAAATAGAAATATCGGAAAATACAATTAGTGATTCCTTTCTCAATTCAGTATTCATCCAATCACCCCTTCGTTTGATTTCGAACCGTTTTTGTTACACTTTTTTATTCGCAAAAAAATAAGTGACCCTCTCATATGTAACGGATGTCCATATACCAACCAAATTTGGACTGAACCTATAATGAATCACCATTTTCCAAAAAAGGTTCAGTTATATATATAGAATACTCGATTCATGAGCCATAACCTCTTAACAAAAGTAAAAAAAAACGTTTATTCATTCACATTCCCTGAACGGCATGATTATTGCATATTGAAACCTATATAGGGATAGTTAGAGGACGATTGGATAGATGCCCTCTATACTCTCATTCTATCTAAAATTAGGGAGTGGTCATGAATATGGCTCAATTCAAGAATTTATTTACCCATTTAACGATCGGTTCAACTGAATTAAAAAATCGAATTTTAAGTACAGCACATCAAACAAATCATGTGACGGACGGAATCCCCACTTCGGATATGCTAGCCTATCATGAAGCCCGCGCTATAGGGGGCGTCGGATTAATCATCCTTGAAGCAGCATCCGTACATCTATCCGGCATGCTTACGTCTAAAACGATTGCAGGATATGACCAAAGGATCGTCCCTGCCTACAAAGAGATTTCCGAAACGCTCCATAAATATGGAACGAGGGTTTTCTCCCAACTATTTCATGGCGGAAGGGAAGTAGTTTCGAGTGACTATCGAAATGCAGCATGGGCGCCATCCGCCGTTCCCAGCTTGCGCTTCGGTGTCATGCCAAAACCAATGAGTTTAGAAGATATTGAAGGAGTGATTGAAGGCTTCGCCCATTCAGCACAGCTGGCAAAGGAAGGCGGACTTGATGGAGTCGAAATTTGCTGTTCACACGGATATCTTCCTGCCCAGTTTTGGTCGCTACATACAAATAAGCGCACCGATCTCTATGGCGGATCATTCGAAAATCGGATGCGATTCATCGTGGAAATATTGGAGAAAGTATGGGAAAGAGTTGGGGAAGACTTTACCGTTGGCATTCGCATGAGTTCAGATGAATTGACGATGGATGGGACAACGATGAAGGATTCCGTGCAAATAGTCGAATATCTCGCGGAAAAAGTCCGATTGGATTTCATTAATGTCACAGCCGGAGATTCAAGTACCTTCGAGGGATCAACACATATCGTGCCGCCATCACCGATGAAGCACGCTTACCTATCTCCACATGGATTCAAAATCAGGATGGCAGGAGCTGTACCAGTCTTTGTCGGTAATAGAATCGTTGACCCGGTTGAAGCCGAACAGATCATTTCAACCGGAAAAGCCGATGTCGTCGGAATGACAAGGGCCTTAATTGTCGACCCTGATATGCCCAACAAAGCAAAACACGGCGACCTCCAAGCAATCGATGCATGCATAGGCTGTTTACAAGCCTGTATCGGTCACTATCATAAAGGACTGCCAATTGGCTGTGTCCAAAATCCAACAACAGGTAAGGAAGCATGGATTTTACCAGAATTAAAGAAAACAAGAAACAAACAGAATGTCCTAGTCATCGGCGCCGGACCTGGCGGATTACAGGCAGCCATAACAGCAGATTCACTAGGTCATCAAGTTACATTGGTCGATCAAAGTAAATCAATAGGCGGCCTGCTCCGTACCATGCGCAAAGCGCCCATGAGGCATGAACTAGCAGAATCGATGCTCGATAACTACTCCCGGAAATTAATGAGAAGCAATATAAATGTGCAATTAGGCAAAACGGCAACCGCCAAAGAAATATCCGAATCGAAACCGGACGCCATTATCTGTGCAACAGGCTCACGGCCCTATACACCAGCCATCGAAGGAATCGACGACCCACGGATCATCATGATGGATGACCTCTTCAGCTCAACTAAAAAAGTTGGAGAAAACGTATTAGTATTCGACTTTGGCGGAGACTGGCCGGGAATGGAAGCAGCCATTTACCTAGCCGAAAAAGGCCATGGAGTAACACTCATATCATCCAGACTGCACATTGGTGAAACCGTTCACCAATATCTCAGGAATGAATACCTAAAAAAACTATACAACCTAAACGTCACACTCCTTCCCCATTACGACATCGGGGCAATCAAAGACGATCACGTCATTATCAGAAATCTATTCACCCAACAAAAAGAAGAACTAAAGAATTGGGATTCTATCATTCTCTCCCTTGGCCGCATTCCCAACACAGAGCTATTCGAAGAAATGAAAGGTCATGCTCCCATCGTGAAACAGATAGGAGACTGTCTAGGACCGCGTACATTAGAGGAAGCGACACATGAAGGGATGATGAGTGCTATAAGTTTATGAAGAGAAGAGACATTCCTTTTGGTGGGATGTCTCTTTTTCTTATCATATAGGTCTAGTACGATCCTATTTTATTCTTACCTTTTTTTAAAATTGAGCACTTTCCAAAAAAATATTAACCAAAGTATAATACAAAAAACTAACACGTATATATGAAAATTATCAACATTAAGAAAGATGTAAGCAATACTAAATAGGATAGGTAAAAGCAAACCTACAAGTATAGTAGATTTTTTAACCATTTTATATTGTAGAAAGCAAATTCCTATCATTATTACAATAAGTAAATAAAACATATTATCAATCCTCTAACTCCCATTTTATATGTATATTCTTTTCAAAAGGCTTGGCATGCTTACACCATACCAAAGGTTCCTATTTGACATGAACTAGCAGAAACCATGCTCGATAACTATTCCCAGAAATAATGGGAAGCAAGGAAAAGGCTTGGTGGTTCAAAGCAAACCAAGCACTTCTCTAAATACTTTAGAAGGGTGATGGATTAATAAATCTTCACCCAATATTCGTTCCTGACTATCATTCCTAATGGATAAGCTTTGTTTCTCTTTGTCCAAATGGATTTCGATTCCTTTAAAAGAGTAAGTCCCTACTCCTAGGGCTTCGTCCAAAACCATGTTATCCAGGTTAATCTCTATCTGATCTGAAATCCTTCTCAGCATCCTCCAAAGAGTGGTTTCCTGTTTGTTTTTCATGTACAGCTCTGGCAGCTCTTTCGCCTCGTTTAGTAAAGATAGAGTTGTCATCATATACGTTGCTATGCCATATTTTACAGGCCGGATTACTTGCTTTGTATTCTTCCAAATTTCCACAAAGAAACGGACAGTATCTTCTTCAGTAGCAATTCGTATGATTTCTCCATACTCTCTAACACCATTCTCCCCAAGTTCTGAAGTCGTATAAAGTGCTACATATTTTGCTTCCTGCCAGCCCTTTTTTAGGCTATTAATTGGAATCTGATAGTAGCCCTGCTGAATAAAGTCTCTATAAACCGCTTCATTCGAAACCGTTCCGACAAGTACTTTTTCTTCTAATGTCGATTCCCATTCCTCTATTGTTCCCCTAGGTAAAATCCCTTCACGCTGAATTTCCTCAGGACTTTTTTCAATGAGGCACTCTAGGAATCGCTCGACCATATCGATAGCGTTTGGCAAAAATGGCAACCCGCCAATATTGACTTGTTCAATACTTTTATAAAAATGATGGTCTTCATAACTTTGCTCATCTGACCAGGGAAATAACACATACGCTCCAAAGGCTGTCTGTTCATATGGACCATTACTCATTGATACTAGTGAATCTCTATAGCGGTGCATTGTATTAATATCATCTTCCACCGGTCCCGGCGTTTTATAACGAGATTGATAATAGCTTTCATTTAGAGCGTAATCAATTCGGTATTTGGCATCAAACACATAATTATAGCGGTGATTCTTGCCTTTTTTCTCAATCGTCAACATCGAGTCAGGCTTTTGTGGAATGGTAGGTAAATCTTTCTCATATTTTTGATAGGTAAGTTCAATCTTTTCCTTTGTCACTGGGTGCTCATAGACTCGTTTTGCTGTTCGGTTCGCCTCTAAATTCACGAACAGCCCATCTCGGTTCACGCTGACAATATCCTGACTCAACAGGGTATACTTACTGCTCAATATTTGTCCTAGCTTTAAAAAAGTCCAGTATTCATATAAAATAGCGACATCCTTAACAGACATTTGATAAAGCTTTCCTTGCAGCATAAGGCCTTTTGAGACAGTTAAATAGATTTGAAAGGCATCTCGATAACCTGGTGCCATTTGCAGTACCAAACTCACCACCGATCTATCAAGTCTGCCAATCGATCGCCAAAAGACATTGTTCTTCCTTGACTCAAGCTGCTGTCTCATTTGATTCAGCCGTAACAGAAGTTCCGCATCAGGCTCTTCCTTCCAGCGCTTATTCTTATTCATCAAAGCGCCCAACAAATCATCAAACTTATGAATCAACCTGTCCATCATCCATTTCACATAACGATTTTCCATCGTATCGTAGCGCAGCTCTTTTTTAGCCTTAACCCCTTCACGCGGCATCATCGTTTTCCCATGAATTCTAATTCCATTCTCCACTTCCATAAAAGATTGACTATGTTTTTGCAAATACTTCCGTGTATAAGAATCAGTCTTGCTAAGCTGATCGCCGCGTGCTTTCACATATGTTGTTTCTAATATATGATGCGGCTGCCTCTCGATTCGGTTTACTGCCTGGATAAACTGCTTAAAATGCTTCGTCATCAAACGATAGAATTCAGCCCTGCTTGGCTTGCCCTCAAGCTTGACGCTCGCCCCTAAATACGTTTTCCGGATAAAATGAAAAGCTAAGTTATAAATCTCATCATTCACTTCCTCAAGCAGTTGCCGATAATCTTTCTGATAATCCAATTTAACTGGAAAAATTTCAAGTGTGACTTCCAATAACGTTTTTTCACCTAAACGAACTTCGAATGTCGTATATCCGACCTCATTTTGAAATTGAAGATTCCCTGTTAATAGCGACATTCCACTCAATTCCATACGAGATATTGCCTGGCGCAGCAAAGGATGTTCATGATAAAAGTCCAGTTCTTGATTTTGTTTTGAAATGACAAGAACTTGATATGTACCATTTTCGAAAAAAATCGGTCGAACCTGCTGGGAATCAGTTAATTTTCCTAATTCAATATCATAGACTTCAACACTTTGAACGTCTTCTCCTGAAACAGAAAATTGCATTACATCATGATAATCCATCTTACGATATTGCTTTAACCCCTCATACCGGTGATGATACGGCTTTCCCTTAATCACTAATGAAAATTCCGCTGCCTCTATTTTGACCAAGTCGATATCATCAGGAGATCCAGAAGGATGTGAAGCCATCATCTTGTAACCTCCTAAGCATCTCTACTACTTTACCAGCACTTTTCGGATACCTCGCTGTACGTATACTGATTTCATTAATTTCCTCATCATCAATATATTCTTTTGTAGTAAACAAACGATATAAACCCTCTAATAACCTTTCTACCCGGGTATCACTACCTGAAATACGCGGCAGGATCTTTTGTAATATACAATGATCAAATGCATTCTCAAAACTCATCAATTCACTGTCTTCGTTATAAGCAAGATAAAAACATATCTCATCCCGAACCCGATAACCGATATGGGCATTGGTTAGCTGCAACGATTTATTGACATCTTCCAATTCAGCGGTAACCTTTTCAACAAGCTCCTGATTCCCCAAATAAAGATCCTTTAAGTGCAAATATTTCGACCTGAACATATGATCCTGAACCAATTTTGGTTCCACTTCTGCCTGCTCTTCCAGAAAAGCAAGATTCGATAATTCCACCCGGTTGAACTCAATCGTATTTGCCCGGTCCAGCACTTTTTTACTAAAAGGATGTGTCGTTTCGTCCATATTGACCGTTCCAATAACATAAAGGTTCACAGGCAGCCTAATATCCCGCTTCGCCATTTCAGCTGAAAGAAGAGCAGACGTAACCATCTTCCCATCCTCCCACTTACGGCTCTCCATCACACTCAACACATCGCTAAAATAATGCTCCACCCGCGCTAGGTTCATCTCATCCAACAACACAAAATAAGGATCATCCGGATTCTGTTCCGCTTTTTCAATCACAGTCGTAAACGGACCTGCCTTAAAGTCTCCCTTAATATCCACATACCCAAGCAAATCCGACCCATCATTCCAATCCGGTCGAATCGGAATCAATGTAAATTGCCCATTCTCCTCAGTAGCCCCCACACTCTCCGCAAACCACTGAACAATCTTCGTCTTCCCTGTACCAGAGATACCCGAAAGGATTACAAATGGCTTTGTCTTAAGAGATAAGAACAAATTGGTGACTTCTTCTTTGGTGTAGTAGAATCCTTTGGCTGTAATGTAAGAATGGATGTGGTTGATTAGTTCTTTGTTACTCGCTAACCATTTTTCTTTTTCATATGTAATCTCATTACCTGGCTTCGAGTTATATGAAGTTTCAATTATAGGGTTACTTTTAAACTCTATATAGTCTTCATAATAACCAACCATCATTTTAAGATCTTCAACAAGCTCAGTTTCCGAAGGTAGGTCATCAAGATTATATTCAATATAAGCAGCAGTCGACTCTGCATATTGTTTTGCTTTATTGCTATCTCCTATAAACATGTTATCATCTTTTTTCACTGAAGAATCCATTGTGATATGTCCGCGAATATCCTTTTTTATCCTCGACATATCTTCTTTAGAGGTTTCTGTAACTCCCTGACTGAAAGACAAATAAAGACGCTTCATATCTTCACTAAATAGGTACACAAGGTAATACCCTCTTTGTGTAGAATTCGTTACCGCACGATTTAAAATTGAAATCCAGGGAACCGTTGCCCAATTCCCTTTACCAGCAGAACCAGCAACTGAATATTTTTCACGATCAAGAAACGATAACTTACTAATCTCCTTTGGTACATCATGTCTTATAAAACTTGCAAAAGCATTCCCACCAAAATCCCCACTTTTTGCTGCTAGATATTCACTCGATATTTTTTGAAAATACTGTCGTAGATTACTGTCCACTTTTTGCAACTCCTCATTAATAGGTATCCAATTTTGATCGACTAATTGAAGATTTTCAAGCCATGATAGTAGGTTACTTGTTCTTTTCTTGGCAACAGATTCAAGCATTAAGTTATCACCTTGAGAATTGCGAACTATTAACATGCCTATCTCAATAAGCGCTTTTCTTTTTTCAACTTTAGTAAACTTTTTCATTATACTCAAACACTCTAATACTACTTGAAAATAATCTTGCATTAATACCAATTTTTCAAGGTATTGTTTTTTATTCTTACTAGTTATGTACTCACTCATATAGTTTTGAACTGTTTCATTCTTCTCGTTTAACAAACCTATTAATCTTAAGTCTTGGCGACAGCGAGACTTAAGATGATATGAGCTGCCGCTTAATTGTTCACTTAAAATGCTAGGGTCATATTTACCGTTTTCTACCTCATTAAGAAAGCTCTCAAAGCTACCATAGTCTTCAGCTGGTAACTGGTCTGTTTTAAATTCTCGTAATGTTATAGATGAATTCCCATCTAAATTGTTTACTTTTACAAAGGGAAGCTTAGATATAAGAGCCATATTAAATATAGAAAAATCTTTGGTCATAACAAAGTCTGAAGGTGAAGCAGTTCTTACTGAAACAAACTCATACCAAGCTTTTAATATAGTATTGAAAGGGATTTGTTGATCCCGCTCTTTCCCTTCATTGACTGTAATATCTACTACATTTTGGTTGATGCTTTTTATGTAGATAATATTTGAACTTAATGTATGTACTTGTTTTAAATCTTTTATTAATTCTATTAATATCTTCTCAATAACCATAATTATCCCTCACAAGTCTCTGTCACTCTAATTTTGATCTCGTATAAATAGTACGAGATACCTTTCTTATAAATCATTTGTCTACCTGAAAAAAGCGAATTAAAACTGATGAATAGCATAATTCTGAGTGAATACTCCTTGAATTATTTATACAAATATAAATTATTTCAGGTTAAGATTCATTTTATATAACACCTATTATTTAAACAAAGACATAAATCCGATTTGTGAATTGGGTTTAATGATTTTAAATCGACAAAGTAATCAGTTTTATATGGATCATAAAAAATCGGGCTATATTCAGATGTTAAATTACATTCTTCATCAGAATAAGTTCCAATTACATAAGCATGAACCCTTTTGTGAAGAGTGTTTCTGACTCTTTCTTGTCCCTTTTTATATACTTTAAAATCAACGTCATGTAGGATAAATCCATCTCCATGAGCAATGACTATTTTGGTCTTTAAATCTTGAATAGAGAAGGTTCCTGTGTGTAAATTCCGATATACTCTTATTTTTTGTCCTATTTCTAGAATATGACCATTCTTGACATATAACATATTAACACCCTTGCAGATAGATTTTATATCTGGATATGTATTATTATTTATTCCCATTATATGTATGACTTATTCAAATGGTGAGTACAATAAAAAACCATGATTTACTCAATCATGGTTTTTTACTTTAATATCGTTTACAACAGTATCTTAATTGTTATGAGAAAGAACAAACACATGGAACTGTTTCATCTTTTGTTTTCAAGAATTTTTCTACACCTTCTCTATCCATTTGCTCTCTATATTCCCTTAATGTAAAGGGTCCTCCATCTTTTTTCAAGATAGATACGTTCTTTTCAAAGTTCTTACGAAAGTTCTCTTCCATCTCTTCTTGTAAAGCATATCTATCCGGCCAAATTTTGTATAATTGTGCGTAATGTTGATAACCGCCCCGTACACAGCGCCCCCCACAATTTGCATGTGAAAAGCCCATTTCATACATTCTTGGTAATTTTATTCGCCATTCTCCTTCAATGATACCTTTAGCATCAATATCCTCTCTAAAGGTTTCAATCATAGGAAACCTAGTTTCGATAGGTTCAAGAGGACGGTGGCTATAAAATTCCTTCAAATTATCCGCTCGATGAGACTCATGAGGACCAATTCCAAAGTAAAGGATCGGTTCTAAGTTATGTTGATCCCTAAGTTCTTCTAAGAAAACAATAGTTTGATAGACTTTTAGCTCTTCTGAACATTTCGCCAACCTTGAATTCCCCAAAAATCGATAGTCATAAAAAACTTCTTCTGGAGTTCTACCATCTATTCGTTCAGTAATTTCAAGTCCAATATAGTCAGAAACCTCATCCATAAATCTATAATTATCGTCATCTTCCCACAATGTATTAGTAAAAAAAAGAATACAATTTTCTTTCCCATGCGCTTGTACCATTTGATAAGCAACATAGGCGCTTGCAGCGCCCCCACTAAACATAGCTACATGTACTGGTTTTCTATCCAACACAAGTCACCTTCTCTATTCTACAAATTGATCAAACAAACTATAAACAAGATACTCTACTTCCTCTTTTGGTACATTACGCCCTGCATTACGAATCATCCGCTCAACATTTTTATATATTGTTTCGGACTTTGTTGATAAACTTACTTTATTAAGAGTCTTTACTATTCCATTATATTGGATCTCTATTTGATTACCAGTATTTAGATTGTGAATGGATGTGTCCTGGAAATCCGATTTAATCTGTCTAAGAAACATTTCTGTAGTGATATCAGACCAATTGGATAGTTCAATACCTAAGTAAGAGTAGGCAAACTCTTCAATCCAATTCTCTAATTGATCTAAATTAATTATACTTTTTACAAATTTATTTTTCTTCCTTACTTCTCCATTATTGTCCTGTGCCCATGAATGTAGTTGATCAAATGAGACTACATCTACTATATTAAGAACTTCATGACATAGGACTTTCTTAAATTCCGTATAAGCCGCTTCTATTTCTGTCTTTTCCTTTAAAAGTACGTCAATATTTTTATTATATCTCTCATATAACTTCCTAAAAGTTTCTTGAGGATTTATCTCGCTTTTTCTAATAATTTCTTTTAACCACAATATATTCTCATTAAGATTCGATGTAGTTTGAGTATATCTTGGTAGACTTCTAAGCCAAGAAAGCATTGCGTTATTCAAGCGAATAAATTTAGGCTTGTTCTTTATTAAATCATTCTCATAATGACTAAAGGTATTTTCTAATGATAAGAAGAACTCTTCATATTGCTGATCAAATTTATAATAAACAAATTCATATTCATTAGCTTCCTCGAACATTTTATATAAAATCTCACTTGTTATTCCAGCTATATACATATCATTTCTATAGAACATCAACTGGTCCCATCTATCTCTCAACAACGAAACAACAAATATAGGAATTAAAGGGGCCCTAATCCCAAATGGTTCTCTTTGTAAGATTGCTGAAAGGTCACTCAGACAACCATTTACATTGCACTCTAAGTAATCTACCAATTTTTCTCTTAACTCTCTTAATTCAATTGAACTTATATTATCTAGATCTCTTATATCAAAATTGTTATTTTTAAATACTGTGGCATAGATTAAATAATCAGGCCCTTGTCCTTCTATAGAAAGATCTGGTTCACTATAATTATTGATAACTTTATCCAGAACGGTATAACCTGCTTTACGCTGCATGTTATTAATTTTTCTTCTATTAAACGAATCATTTCTAACTTCTGGAGTTAGTCTATAATTTTGGAACATAATATTACTTAAAAGTTGCTCTAAAGCAATTTCACTATGAAGAGCAATCTCGTCGTTCTTATAAAGCCATAAACATTCAGAACTATAGCTCGTATATTTTTCAATAAAATCTCTGATTGAAAACTCTAGATCCTCTTTCCTTAATATCAATTCTTCCTTTAAAAATTTATCCTCTTTTAACAATTCAATATCATTCAGTAAGTCATTAATGACCACAAGTTCCGTAACTTGTTCATCTATTGGTGAAAAAGAATAATTAGAAATACAGTAAATAAAATATTCTTCAGAATTCTTTAATTTTTCTTTGACATATTCCAGATCACTTAAAGATTCGAGTATGATATAAAAAACTATCCCATCTGATTTCTTGGATTCCTTATATTTTCCTCTCCAACCTTCATCCTGTAAAATTTCTGAACTAAATAGAAACTCTATTTCAGCATATCGAGTCATACTTTTCTCATCATTATAATCATTTGATAAGAAGAATCGTTTTGTTAACAAGTTTTTTAAAATTGTTTCTCTTAAATTTCTATTAAGTTTAATAAAAGGCCGTCTTTCTTTTATAATTTCTTCAATAAAGAATGAACTACCCTCCATTAACTCCCAATACCCCATTACTCTATTAAATCTAATCGTTTTTATTGATGATAACTTTGTAAGAACATTGGTTAATTCATTTCTTGTTTTGTTCAAGGCAAACTGTAAAAAGTCTGTTGTCAGCTTAAATTTTGATTGTAAACCTGCCATTTCCCATAGCGTAATGAATTTTATAACATCCAAATTATTCTTATCCTCTAGTAATAAGGGGGCTTTATGAATAATGCTTTTGTATATCTTCATTGTTTCAAAGCCATCATTACTGGTATCTACTTCATGTAAGGAAGGGAAAAAGTAATTAAATAAATGAGATGGAAGATAGTATCCGTCATTTTTATCGAGATGATTAGTTAGACCACCAGTTTCACTACTTTCTAAAAATGTGAATAACGTTCTTTCATTTTGTCCAAAAAAACTAGATAAGTATGGTAATAAGTATAGAGTCACTGGATGTAAAGGATACGTTCCTTCTATAATGATCTTTTCAACTTCTTGTTGATTCAATTCTGGGAATAAAGGATATTTTCTTAATTGATCAATTAAATCCGGTATGTTTTTATTTTTAACTAACCTGTTACTGTTTATATTGTTAAGATAGCTATCTACAATCCGTATGAAAGTGAAGCGGTCACTTTCTACATAGTATGTTCTAAATCGCTTTTCAATTCTTTGAAATTCATTCTTAAATTCTTCATTTAACAAGCCTAAATATTGAGCTAAATTACGATGTGTAATTAATAGCAAATGCAAATTATCCGCTGTATTATTGGTCAACTCCGCTAGATCTTGTAAATCCTGCATGGTTTCATGTACAAGATGAGGTTCGATCGTTTGGAGCATCCTGCCAAACTCATCATAGGCAATAAATAACCCAATATTTTTTTTCTTTAATTCATGTAGCACAAACTTAATTTGATCAATAAAAGATTCCTTATAATCCACAACAAACTCAGAACCAGAAGTTAATGAAGGAAATATATCTATAAACCAATCAATTTCTTCTTTTTCTTGGTTTAATACTCCTAATCTCCAGGAATCTATATCTTTTCCTTTTTCTTTTAGGATTTTCTTAAATGCCCTATATGTTGTTGGAAACTGCTGTGACCATAAATCAACAGTTTGGATAATTTTCCCATTTTGGCCTGGAAGAGTAATATTAATCTTATTCTCATTAATAGTTCTAATTATTGAATTTAAAATGGACTGTCTAAATCTTCCTTCATTTCCGTTCAGTGCCACCGTTAAGTACGTTGTTTCTATATTATTAACCTCAAGTAATTCATCAAAAATATCATCATGTACCTTGTTGAATTTCTTTGATAAAGCATTGAAAGTTCTCTTATCGACTTTCTTTGAAACTAGCCCGGCCACAATGGTAGCAATTAGTGATTTTCCTGTGCCATAAGGACCAATAATAATATGTGATCTAATTTCTTTACCAGTAAATCCTCCTAAGAGGCCTAATAAAGATTCAGCGTGTGAAGGTGTAGGCAAGTATCGATTGATAAATTCCTTCTTCCCTAAGTCAAATTTTATATTAACACTGGTTTTAAATGGGGCATCTTTAACTATCATTTAATTACTTCCACCTTTCGTCTATACTCATCTTGTAAAAAGTTCTGTGGAGTAATATTTGGGATTCTAATTAAATCTAAATTATTTGTTCGAATAAAGCTTACTGGATACTTTGGATGTAATGTTAATTGATTCAGGGCATTCACAATTGAACTTCTACTAATATTGAAAGTTTTACCCCATAAGCCTATAGAATGAACTAAATCATCCACACTGACAGTATCAACATCATTTTGAAAACTGTAATCCAATAAGACATACATTAAAGCAGTTAGACCAATATGATTATAGTTAGATGCCTTTTTGTAAATAATTCCTTTTATCTCTTCTACTAAACCTAGTTTATGCAAGGGGCTTTGAATTACTTCTTCAGGGTCGTTCACATTTTGTCCTGCCGTATATAGTTTGACTAGACAATCAATATCACGCTTCAACGATTTCTCTGAAACAACCTTTTTCTCTGTATCCTTCACCCAGTTTATGAGCTCATTGAGAAGGGTATCCTTAGTTGAAACCGTTTCTTTATATACATTGAAATACCAATACCATGTAGAAGATGGCTCAATATCCTTAACCAATTGATAGTGTAAAATGGACGCTGTTTCAGGTAACTTTATAAATTTATCGTATTTAAAAACTAATTCACCTAGTTCAGTAATACGATGTATTTTCTTTCTTTCAGCATTATATACCTCTGAAACTACACCTGTAGCAACAACCCAATAGCGGAGAGATTGAACCATATTTTTTCCAAGTCCGATTTTTTCAAAAGCATCTTTATCATAGAAAAACCTTTCATCGGTAGCCAAATGCTTAATACCTTTATTTAACCATCTATCTCTTAAATAAAAGCTTTGATGTTGCCCATATGCCATATCACATCTAACGCCTTTCTGATTTTCACTGGAGAACCTTTTCCAGTAACTGATTTGTTGAAAAGAAGACATCTAGAATCAAATCTAGATGTTCTTCAATTTTATTCTTTTGAAAAGTAATTTAATAACGCTCTTCTCACTTTCGTCGTTAAGAACGGGCTCTTCCCTCTTACAACAGTACCACTTACCCTAGCAAGAAAATCTCCTTTTCCTGCCAATTTTTCTGCTCCAACTTCATCAAGAATAATACTAGAAGCATTTGCATCAACAGCTTTTAATGCTAGTCTACCAACTAAATTATTTCTAATATTAGTATTAATGATGTCCGCCTTAGGGGTTTGTGTACAAATAATTAAATGTATTCCTGCCGCTCTTCCTTTTTGACTTAGGAGTTGAATAGCTATTTCAACTTCCTTCTTGGTTTCTGAATCTCTAGTCATAAAATCTGCAAATTCATCAAAAACTAAAACGATTCTCGGTAGTTTCGGGTTACCATCTTCAATGTATTCTTCTAGATTTGTAACCTGCTTTTCAGCAAGAATGGTATACCTATTTTCCATCTCAAGTACTAATTTATTTAATTTCCCTACTGCTGCATCAACATCCGTAGTAACATCAATAGTATGTTGTTTATTTTCATAAATCATAAATTCTACTTTCTTAGGATCAATAAATAAAAATTCGACATGTTCCTTGGAATACAAACACATCATTCCTAAAATAATAGAATTTAAAGTTACACTTTTACCACTTCCAGTTGTCCCGCCTGTAAGTAAATGTGGAGACATAGAGCTCGAGAAATCCATAAATATGACATTATTTAAAGGATCTAATCCAAGTGGTGCAATTAAGTTTGTTCCAGAAATTTCATTTTGCAGTTGTTCTCGTACGATCTCCATAAACTTTTCAAAATAAACGGTTTCTGGATCATCTCTAATGACATCAATATTAATTCCGTTTTTATCTATAAAAATATGGGGTTCCGTACTAAGTCCCAACCAAATTTGAATATCATCGGATCGATTGGATATTTTTTTAAAAGAACCGGAAGGAAGCTCTAAGTTCAACCTTATAACTCCAGAACCTATGATAGACTTTTTAACATTGATGTGAATTCCCTCTTGATTCAACTTTAACTTTAATTTTTTTATATAAGAATTTTTTAATTCTTCGTTATCCTCCTTAGTATCTTCATATATTAGAGATACCTCCTCTAAAGCTGCTTGTTCAGGATAAAAGGAGGGGGAAGTCACTTTAGTTATTATATTTCTAGGTTCTTTGTCAGGCTCTTCATCTGATACTATGTCTAGTTCTTTGACTGACACCCGCTCTTTGTCTAGCTCCTTTTCTTCCCCGAAATTTTCATCTTCAGCTGGTACTTCGTGATCTTTTGAAACAATATCACCAGACTCTGCATCATTAATTAGTTCCGTAGAGATATCAAGAAGATAACCTTCATCCAACTCTTCATATTCAGGAGTGACTTCTTCAGTTGTTTGTAATTGTTTAAGAATGTAAGATCTTGTAAAGATAAAGTTGTCAGTCTGAGAATCAATTTTCTCTAAATAAATACCTTCATCAACACTTTGAAAATTCGATTCAGTTAAATTTGATGTATAGCAATAAACATCAGCACTTCCACTCATCGTTACGGTTATATCCGAAATATTTATATGTTGTAATTTTTTTAACAAGTAAATATGATCTGGTTTATATGAACTTTTTTCGATAAAGTACTGTACTAATTCTCTCCGCCAAAATTCTGTATCAAGTTTAGGGTAAGTAAAATCAAATAACTTTTCGTATAGGCTCAAACCACTTTTAATTTGTTTAAGTGCATCATATCTTTCTTTTTCAAAGATAGTATGGCTTACAAATTTCAATTCAACTAATTCAAAATGAATATTTAATTTACCTTCTTCTTCATTTATAGTAGTTAAAACCAAATCTGGTCTTCTCTTATTATTTGCAAACCATGGAAGATCGTCACATGAAGACCAAACTGATAAAGTTTTGGATTCACTATTACCTCTTTTTTTAGTAGTTAAATAAGTCGCTAGCATTTCATGTGCATATTTTCCTTTTCCAATAACCTTTAGTACTAATGCTCCAGAAATGTCTTTCACTTTATTAACTGCTGCTATCACTTCTTCTCTACTTACGTTTTCATTCTTTAAGATGGATACAAGCTTTCTATGCAAACGATCATAATAAGCATAATCACTTGTTTCTTCACTTATTTTCCTTATATATTTCGAGGACGATACAATTAACTTAAAGTTACTATTCGTACCAGTCTTGGGTTTATATTGTATGATGTTTGCCTGAGAAGAAGTTTTTATTAATAACGTTTTATCTAAATACCTATCGAGAATTACAACCCAATTGAACCTTTCATGCATAAAATCAATCAATGCATTATTACCCACATTAGAGATAGAAATCGTATTTTTGAGAACATTTATGTTATCTCTTTCAGGCATTTGATTTGTATCTATGATGAATTGGAGTTGATAAAAGGACTGTAACGCAACAGGCAAATATTCGCTTACAAAACTTATTCGTTTTACAGCTTCATCATCGTTTAAAGGTTCTTTATATAAAGTTTCAAACCAAGATGAACTTGTCGAAGGTGTAAATCTTTCGAAATTATTTTGAATTTGGTTTGCCTGTGAAAAGTAATCAGCCAATACAACTATATCCGCGTCTTCCATTCGGTTATTAACACTATCTTTAATAGACGAAATATTTTTTCCGGATATAACATTTAGCTCAAGTTTAGGAAACTTAGATCCCAACTGTGGCTTTATATACTCTTCTTTTTGTTCAATCCATTTATTTAATTTTCCATGAATTTTGGCAGCATGTTCACTATGAACTGTTAATCTAAGCTTATTCACCTTTGTCTTTTTAAATATTTCATCTATGCATTTTGTGACTATGTCAGCACTTTGACAATATAGCATCAGGACATCGAGTCCATCTTTTGAGTATGGATATACTTCTAAATAATTTTTAATCGTTTTCCCTAATTCTTCTGATAGCTCATTGACTAAAGTATCGGTTGATTGATGAGGCTTATTACTAAGGGTAAATAAACCTTCACCTAATCGTTCTTCCTGTTCAATTAGGAAAACCCTATCGCTATTAGTGGAGAAATATCTAGGTGCTAAATTACTTGTCTTTTCGTAAATAAAACCTAAGTATTCATCCAATTTTTCTACTTGTAGAGTGCTAGATGTAGCAGCAGTAATCCAAGATTCAATTTGATTACTTAATTCTTCATATCTTTTAATTATAGATATTAATCGAATTGGGTTAAAGATAGTCAATACTCTGCTATTAGGTATTGAACTTTCACCTTTATTTGTCTCAAATGTGTCAATGGCCCCGATAATATTTACATACTGGTATATATGCTTGGCTACTTGAGAGGACTCATATACATTTTCTAATAAATTTGTAACCTCAGCCTCTAAACTATTCACGTTTAATACACTTATTCCATCATCTACAGCAATTGTTAATAATTCACTATAGTTCATTAGGAAATTCGAAAATTTATGAAAGTGATCTTCCATTTGTTGTTGATTTCCTGCTAAATAGTATTTTACCTTTTCATCTACATAATTTTGTACATCAATTATTTCTATTTCATTTTCCGCATAATTTTGTAAGTATGGTATAGATTTTTTCGATACCTGATTATACAGGCTATAAATATCCAGACGATGAAGCCCTTTTATTTTAAATTTTTTGTTTTCAATAATTTTATCTTTAATATGGAAACTTAAGTTATAGGATACATCTGTTTCTTTACTTGAGTCATCATATTTATCTAATAATGACGCAATATCAAAATCCAGCCGTGGTATTAATTTATTGATATTATTCAAATATAATCTCTGTATGGATAATATATTTCCTGGAAGCTTTGAGTTTATAGAAAGTCTAAAATATAATTTATCAATATTTTCTCTTTGAGAATGATCTTCTAGAAATAAGAATATTTCTCTCATTAATCCATAGAAAAGATCCTCATATTCTGAAGGGTTTCTTAATTTTTCTACAATTCTAGTTAATTTTTTCACCAAACCTGGTTTGACATTTAGAATATCTTCACAATCGTCAATGAAATTTTGTATGGCCTCTGGATCATTTCCATCTAGTACGTCATTATATCCGTTTTCGAAATCCTCCTCTTCTCTATCATCTTGAAATGTATAAGTTTGTTTAATATCAATAAGCTGTTCAGTAATATTCTTTACTACTTTAAAACTAAATACTTTTTCTACCAAACTAAATTCATTAAACAAAAAGGTATTATCATTATTGTTAAGGAAATCTAATGCTTCTTTTGTAAACTGTTCGGAAGTCGTACTGTCCCAAATATCCTCTGCCCAATCAGCTCTCTCCTCTTCTTCTAAAAAAGAATAGAGTTTGTTTTGCAACTGTTCAGTATCTAAATTTCTATTCCCTGCCTGTAAATTGGCCAACTCATAATTTTTCTTTAACTTACCTTTATCACTTAGTGATAATTTTGTATCTTTAAATAGATTTAAAGAAGGTAAGTTTTTTTGAATTTTATCAATTACTGAAGGAGATTCATCATTAATTAACTGAACTAGAAATTGCAACACACTTCTAAGTTGCGGTTCAGAAACTTCCCTAAATAAGCTTATAAAGTCATTTAGAATTTCTATTTCATCTGCTGCCAAAATTCCATTTTCAGAAAAGAGATTAAAAAGAGAATCCAGTCCTTGCTTCGATAATAAATAGGATTCATCAATAGTAAAGATATTCTCTAAGCTTTGTGATTCTGGTGTTATTTCATTTATAACTAGTATAAGTGCTTGATTAGCTCGTGTATTATTCCTTAGCCAAGTACTTGTCTCTGCCCCAAAGAAAGAAAATTCTTCAAAGCTATTAATTGGAGTGATAGTACGAATAATAGGATCATATGATTGCTGTAAAATGTTCTTACTTTTCCTAAATTCATTTAATAAACTTATGATATTTTCTTGATTAAGACCGGTGATTTTCAAAAACAATTTTTCGGTGTGGTTTCGTTTTTCAGCTTTAAAATGGTCGCTTAGTAATTTATTTATCCATAATCCTATTAAATTGTTTTCATTCATACACAACTACTCCTTCTACTACATCATATGGATTCCTAATCATTGCAGTAGCATCGGAATATTCTATAAGTAAACCGTTTTTCTTTAGTTTACTTCTTAAGGCCAACACATTTTTATTGTAGTAACTTATATTTAACTTTGAGGATTCATAAAGCCCACTTTGCTTGGCTTGAATATCTCCGATTACGAAGCCATACTCTTGATATATAGCTTCTAAAAATTCGCTGAATTCCATTGTTTCTCCTGGCTTCACATTTGCAAATACTAACGATTGTATAAAATTATCAGTCATTGTATACCGATAATTGGTACCTGCTTTATAGTTTCCTAGACCCCCATCTCTACAAAGAGTTCTTACAATAGCTGTCTGTTGTCTCTTCAATTGATCTGATACAACTTCTCTAACTGTTTTTAGTAACTTTGTAGTTACGTCTTGATAGTTTTTACAAGAAAGCAATGATTTTATAACGGGTTGTTTTCTAGATTGCAGCTTGGAAAGACCTTGAAGTTCTAAAAAAGTGTTTGGATTATCTTTCCACATTAATAACTGATTATTTACTGCTTCTGCTGTTCCGATATTGTTCATAAACTCTTCAACGAAATATTCTTCTAACTTATCTTTTATAAGTAACTCATTACGCTTAAAAGAATTCGCTGAATGTTTGAGAATTTGACTATTTTGTCCATCTAAACAATCGAAAAAGTACAATGTATTATATGCTTCATATGGCTTAGACCGTTCATACATATATCTAGTAAGTTGGAAACTAACTAAACTTGTTAATAATTTAAACATTTCATATACATCGATGTTTAAGGATAATAATTGATCAAGTTCTAGAGCGAATTTATCAAATAATGAATGCTCAATAATTGGTAAAAAAGGATATTCATTATTTTCTTTTTGTTGGGTAAATTTCTTTAAAGGATATAAATCCTTTTCATTTTTTTCATCCCCTAAAGCATTTGAAATAGTATCTACGATTCTCTCAAGAGATACATTTTTTGTTAAAAGTGCACTTAATTTATCTTCTATACTGAGTTTTAACTTAGGGTCCTTTTGGGTTCCATATGAAATCATTAAGTAATATAACTCTCCGCCTCTTGCAAAAAAGTTACGTTCGTAGGAAATACTCTCTCCATTTTTGCGAAGTTCAAAGAATAATAGGCTTTCATGAAGTGGATATAAGGTTCTTGCGTACCAGGAACGATCAGCTTCTTTTCCTTTACCATCCACTAATGGGACTTCTAAATTCCTAAAAAACTCTCGAATTACTTCTACCCTTTCGGTCCCTTCACCACTAGTATCATATAATCCATAAAGGGAATTCTTTGACTCCTCATCTAATTTAGCAGTATCTCTTTTACTGCCTTCCTTAATACCTTCAAATATAAATTTTCTGAGATTGGTCGATTTTTTCCTGAAATACATATCCTCATTTAATTGATATTTTGTTCCGTAAATAACATTAAAAAATTCTAATACATATTCAGGTCCCCGTTGTCCATCCTTAAATCTGTGCCCCCAAATTTTAGCGGAAAGCTGTGAAGAGAACTGTTCTACATTATTAGCCATTTTGTCGCCCCCTATGGGATTAAAATTTCATCCTCTATATACATTCCCTTGTCATTATCATATCTAAGAATACTCAAGTAATCTGGATCTGGTTCAGAAAATTTTATCAACTCATTTTTAAATGTATCCAGCAAAATTTCTACATCTTCTCTTAATAGATTATGAGTATTTCCTGAATTTAACCTCATTAAATACTCAAACAAATGTAAGTCCATTGGTATTAAAATTTCATCTACTGACAAAAAAAACTTAGAAGCCCTATGATCCATTTCAGGGCGAGCATTTTCAGGTAATATTTTTAAATTTCTCATTTTATATGTCCCATGAATCATTAAGTTATCATTTGTAGCTAATAGGTCGCTTGAAGGATCCACCAACTTTTTAGAAAATGCTCTATTAAGTCCTGTTATAAGGGCTTTTTTTATCTTTCCCTGTTTATGGGCATTATCAAATAACTCTCCAAAATCTGTTATATAATCAAAAGGTATAAGACTTTTTCTATTAAACAGACTTTCCTCAGGAAACTCGAAGTAGAATTTTCTTCTTAATTTATTTATCCACTCATCGACGAAATTATCATTGCTTTCTTTGTTGTGGTTCCTATAGATATCTAATTTTTTTATAAAATAACCTAACTTTAAGTCAAGGTCGGCGTTAAAAATTTCTCTATGAATTTCTTCTAGCTTTTTATTACTGCTTAAATCTCCATTTACGATAAAATCATCAATATTTGAAATAGAGTAATTACCGGGGTCCACTTCTCTAAAAGCTTTCAATGCTCTCATTTCCGAAAAAGCTTCTGCTTCTATTCCATGACCATAAAAATTCTCATAAAAAGGTCTATCCATTTGCTTTGCCAATTCATCATGCCTTGCATTCTGAATATCTGAACAATCGAAACCACCGGTTAGAACATAACTTATGTGGATAAGCAATTCCCTCATTGTAATATGAGTACCTAGATAATCTAGCAATCTATATTGTTCTACTAATCTATCTTTTACCTGCTCTATAGATGTCTTTTCATGATTGAATTGTATAATGCAAGTTTTTTTTCTAGTACAACTATTACATAGCTCCCAATTAGATTCTTTATTCCATTCTTCGAGGACTTTATCTACATATAATGAAGAAGTAACATCTAATAGATTAAAAATACTAAATTGTTGAGTGTTATTTGTATAAGTCTTCAGTCTCTCCCTGACGCTTTCTTTCAAGTAATTCATCTGGGAATTTTGAGATAAAAATTTTGTTAACTTACCCTCATTTGCTGCAATTAAATAATAAATTTTTTCTTGATGATTATTTTGTATATAGCTCTGTAACTTTGATAATTCATTTTCAATAACCTCTTCCTTAAGCTCAGATAAATCCTTTACAAATCGAATAATACCTTTATCAAACTTAAGGTCAATAATGCCTTCGTCAGGCCAGTCATTCAATTCAGAAGTGCTAAAATTATTGTAAATAGAACGACAAAGTCTTGTTTTTCCATCTCCGGCATTCCCAGTTAAAATTACACTATGAGGCTCATTTTTAAATATAGAGATTAAATGAGACTCAATTTTAGTTTCTATGGTAAAAGAAAAATTATTCCCGTTGGCTTCATAAGTATACTCATCGTATATTTTTGAATGATTAGGTGACAAAACGTTAAATTGGTTAAGATAGTCCACGAAAGGATTCGACGACATTTTTTCCTAACATCCCCTTTTTTCTAATAAACAGATACTTTTATAAGTAAATCAAAATTCATGTATCTCTTTACTATTAATTAATACCAAATTAATGATTAATACTCATTTGGTTAGTCAAAAAATAATTTAATTTCTTCAACAAACTTTATAGGCTTCTTAGACTTTTCCCTGCAGATCTACTTGTAATCCGCCCTTTTCTGCCCTTAGTAACATTTTGTTTAAAACTGTAATGCTAACCACTTATTGTATCATCAAGTATTACTTTACTATCGCATAGTGTTAATATTATACAACTATCCATCTATTTTGTAAGCAATTTGATCTATTTCAAGGAAATTTAATATTAATTAAATAGGATAAAACAATTATATAAAATCGTAACTACACCCTTATTGGATATAATTAGTTGCCTAATTTTTTAAAAAAATGAAGTTAGCAGACAGAAGGGAACAGAATTGGGTTTTTATGAGTAAGAATATATATACTGAATTTTTAATTAGTAAGTAACAACCTAAGCGTAGACTACAGCGCTGGCGTGATACCTTTGAAAGGTTTGGTGAGGGAGGCTTCCTTACGGAACGCCGTGGAAAAGGAAGTACAGGACGCCTTTCTTCCAATTCACAATCTGTAGTGGAACAACTTAGGAAGGCCGAAGCGAGAATCAAATTCCTTGAAGCAGAAAATGACTTTCTAAAAAAGCTGGAAGAGTTAGAAAGGCGGGCGTTGAAAAAGAAATTATTCTAACTGCAGCTGAGAAGTTCTATCTGATTGAAAGAACGATCATGACATACCAGTTAAAGAAGACTGTTTCCTATCTATGCAAATTGGCTGGTGTAAGTCAAAGTGGCTACTACGATTGGCTAAAGGTGGCTCCAGCCCTTGAGCTACGCGAGGAACAGGATCATTTGGACATAGAATTAATTAAAAATATATTCCTCAGTAGAAAGGAAAAAGTAGGGCCCTCCAAAAATCAAAATGGTTATGTAAAATGATTATTCGACCGTCATGAATCATAAGAAAATCAGACGGTTGATGGCAAAATATAATCTCTTCGCAAAAATCAGAAGGGCCAATCCGTATCGAAAGATGGCTAAGGCAACCAAGGAGCACCTTACTTGCCCAAACCTTCTTAATCGTGAATTCAAACAGAAGGAGCCAGGGAAAATTTCTGCTTACTGACATTACCTACCTTTATTATGGAAAGGGTCAAAAAAAGCGGATTTGTCTTGCGTAAAAGATACAGCTACCAAAGAAATAGTGTCGTATCATTTATCCACGTCATTAGATATGAATATCGTCTATGCAACTTTAAGCAGGCTATGGCAGGCTGTGAATCAGAGTTCCATCCGAGTACAATCCTGCATTCTGACCAAGGATTCCATTACACCCATCCGCTATTTTAAAACAAAGTGAAGGAACTTGGGCTAGCCCAATCCATGTCCCGCAAGGGAAACTGTTGGGAATATGAGCTGATGGGAATTTTTTTGGCCACTTTAAAGATTTAGCAGAATATAAAACATGTACTAATTTAACGGATGTTAAGGACAAAGTTGATCGAGTTATAGAAAAATACCATGAGTGTCGTTTTCAATGTGGACTAAAGAAAATGGCCCTGGTACAATGCCAGTACCACCTATTAGCCGCATAAGCACTTTTTTATACTGTCCGAAGAATGGGGCATAGTTCATTTTTCAGGTCCTTTTCAATCCCTCATAAACCACTTCATTAAACCTATTCTTGATAATTCAGGCAGAAAAAAACTCCAGGCATTTGACTTGGAGTTTAAGTTCTATTGAAACTAATAATTTTTGGTTTTCGCTTCTAATTCGATATTGTAGTTATTAATTATCTTTTCACGCCATTGTCTACAATTTGTCAACAGGTAGGTGGCAGAGACGATCAGTTAAATCCATAATTAGTATATTGAGTCATCTAAATATTCTTTGATCCATTTGTTACACCTCTTTTATTATTTTAATGTCTATTTGTGATGTACTTTCCATTCTTTAGGGGTAAGACAATCCTTCATTCTTGCTATATCACCTTCATCTAAGCTAGCTTTTCCAAAAAAAAAATGGATAGTCCCTTTGATCTTCGAAAGGCACTATCCACTTCTTCTTATATAAAAACTTTTCTTACTTTATAACAAAGCAAGATAAATAACTATTACCCTCAACTTTTACCAATCTTCTTTTGCCAATTCAAGGCGTTCAATAAAATAGTCTAAAAAATTATCTGCAAGCTTTCGACCATAGCCTTCTTGATTATCCCACATTATAATTGGACATTCTCCATTTTTCATTTTATTAGTATCGAGGCAATAGGCAAATTCATCAATATCTTCTATAACCACAAGTCCATCTATTAAATCATAATACTTTTGATGACCTTTGGTAGCATCTACTACTGATGGACCTACTAAATCATACCCTATTATATCTACACCAAAAATTCCACCTGAGCCATAGTTTCTTAAAAACCACTTATAACTTTCCGGTAATGAGAACTGTAATTTTTGTTCAGTTTCTTTTACTTTGTCTTCACTTACTCCACCTGTAAAATCATCATCTTCGCCATACTGCTTTATAAATTCCTGTAAAGCTGAATATTTCACCAAAATCACCTTCTAATACTGAATTTAAAAAGTCCTTTTAATTATATTGGTTGGTGCTATCCATTTAAAATGGTAATCATAATAAAACGGTTAACCATTTATGGCTGACCGTATTTTCTTAAAATAATTTAATCATCTAATAAATCATCATCTAGCCACAGCTCTACGTCATCAACATCCATCTTCTCAGTTTCATTATTTAATTCTAATCCACTTAAAAAACCTATGAACGTTTCCGCTACAAGATGTATATTTTCCCAATATGAGTTAATGTCATCTGAAGCCACTTCTATTCCTACCATTATTTTAGCTTCACGTTCATTTTCATGGTTCCAGAAGTAAACTTTACCTATAAAGCTTTCCTTTACTCCTATGCATATTAAATTTCCTCCTGGGCTTTCCCCAATTGGAATCATACAATCGGGCATCCGATTTAAATAACCTTCGATTTGATTGAATAAATTATTTTCACCAGCTAATCCATAAAAACCTTCAAATACTTGAGTACCCTCCTTAGAGGTCCAAGGTGATGTCTCAATCGGTTTATACGTTACCTCATTTTCAAAAAAAGTTTCAACATAATTAAGAAGAAACACCCTATAATCTTTTGGTATGTAAATATCATACATCTTCTCTATATCTTTAATCTGATTTTCTCTTGAACTTAAAGAAAAGACTTCTTGTTTCTTAATATTTAAGGTGTTTAATTTATTTTCTATTTGATCTATATAATTGTTACCCAAAAATCAAAAACCTCCTCTTAAACCTGATGCAGTACCAATGTGTGTTAGCCAGTTTTTGCCTAATTTTGACTATTACACCCTTTGGCATACATTAATTTTTCATGGACTAACTTGAAGTCCCCTTCAGATCTATTTTCTCCTTTAAATATTCAGCTATTTCTGTTTGTCCTCTTTCAATGGCAAATGTATAAGCATCCATATCTTTCATGTTGTCACCAGAGTATTTTATAGATATATCTATATTATTCTCAACTAACAATTTAACAATCTCAAAATGACCACCATATATTGCAGCAAACAGAGGATTTCTATCTGGTTCACTAGTATCAATCTCAATATTCTGGTTAATGAGATATTCGGCAATATCTAAATGCCCTTTTGTAGCTGCTCTTTCAAGGGCATTTGCAGAAGAAGTTCCCCCCTGTGCATTAGTATCTATCCCGGTATTTATAAGATACTCTATTATTTCTAAATGCCCATGAGCTGCTGCTATATGTAACCATGTACCAAAGGATGTCATCCATGGTAACATTTCTGGTTCTTTCTCAAGTAAATCACTTACCGTATCCAATTGGCCATTTTTTATGGCACCTCTAATGTCTTTCGCAATTTGAATTTTATCCATTTAGTTTCTCCTTTATTTCCAAGGTCTTCAAATATATCAATAATATCATCTAAGTCTGAACCTGCCTTTGTTCCTTTATTTCGGCCTTTAGGAGGGGATATGGGCGTACATAAAGATTTAATATATTTCTTCAAATTAAAAAGTTGATAGAACCACTTACCTCGGTTTTATCAACTTCTATTGTCTATATACGATTATCTTTTTAACCTTAGTTTAGAAATTAATGCTTCAATATTTTCTGAAATAACCTCAAATGAATTCCTTTCGAAATCCTCTAACTTTACTTTACCGTTCAAATTATCAATTACCACTAGCAAACCATTCCCTTCAATACCTAAAGGGATATTTTCTAGTCTATTGTTATGATTGCTCTTATATCCCTCTAAGGTTCCCCGGAATGAATCAAATTCGAAGTTTGGCAAAACCGCCTCTAATTTGATATAGAAATCATTTATAAACCCGTCTAAATCAGCGAACCAATATGAATTAAAATATTCAATAATTGATTTATGGAATACCACTTCTAAGTTCTCTTCTAACTGCTTTAAGTCATGTGAATTAGTTTTTTCTACAGGTTTCCATGTAATATAATCTTCTTCGTCAACTTCACCTTCACAAATAATTGAATTAAGCTCTTCAGTGATTGAAGTCTTAAATAAAAAGTCCATTCCTTCATCCGCAAGCTCTTGTCTCATTCTGAAGTATTGGCCCATTGATTTTTTAATAGACAATAATATCACCCATTTCGGTAATTTAATAAGCTAATAGAATTACAACCTAAAAAGTCGGTCTCCTCTATGTTAAAGAATCGAGGCAACCCTCTATAACTTTGAACTATATATAATACATAAAAAAACCTTGAAAAGCTTAAGCCAATCAAGGTTTTTTATCTGAATTAAAAGTATTCTACTGCACCTAAAAACTCTAAATTACTATTATTAATTGTAGTTTTCTTTTTAATTCCCTCATATTTAAAGTTGTATAGAAGAATTACAACATTATACTCACTTGTCAACTGTGCGCCACACAATGAAGAAAATTTAGGAATAATATCATCATCGTAGGAGAACCCTTCTAATAATCGACTAAGCAAGTTATCAGCTTCATCATAAAAATCCGCTTCTCTAACAGCGTCGTCATATCTATCGATGCCAAAGCTTCGAGCAAACATTGATGGAATAAAATCCCCATCCTCTGTATAAGAAATTTCAAGTAAATTGTCTAATTCCTCTGATGTGTTAATGTTCCCTACCCAAAATGATACAAATCCTTCTTTTTGCATAAGCTACCTCCTATTTGGTTTCAATCCACCTGGCAGTGCATCAGAACCACCCTCAAAACGATACTCCGCCCAATTTTGTAGGCGCCTTTTAAACATATCATAATCTTCAGATGTATCAATTATTTTTAATAGCTCATTATGTGCTTTTGTCGAGCCTTTTCCACCATGTTTTCCAGTTGGATTAACAAACTTCGTCTCACTTATCAGTGTTCTCATTTCTACAATTTGTTCGGCAGTTACCCCCCAGTATTTAAAAGTATCAGCACGGGAAACCAAGTGCCATTCGTGCAACCCACCTGGATGGCGCAATCGGTCTTTAATTGACTCTCTTAGCTTAGGGTCTGCCCATACTTTATCAAATTCTTCTGTAGTTAAGGAATTAAACCAGTTTTTGAATTCCCCATTTCTTACTGTTGGTACAGAGTCAAGAACTTTACCCGTACCCTTACCACTAATTTCAGACTCCACTCTCGCCATAGAAATTAACTGATCCTTCACCCCCGCACCATTAACCACATTATAAGGTACTCCACCTGCCAACGACAGTTGGTTTTTAGGATTGTATGGCAATAGGTTAGGAATTGAGACTAATTCTTTTGCTTTCGTAACGCCTTTTACTGCTGCCGCTTTTGTAGTGGCTACCCCAGTCTTCGTTACGGCTCCTGCACCTTTTGTTCCTACTACTGATGTGACGACTGTTCCAAGGGCATAAGTTACCCAATGAGACCGCGAATAGGCATCTCCATTTACCATATCCCGCTCATATGAATCAGATATTGCCTTTGAAATATATTTGTAGGTTTTAACTGGGTGCATAATCGAATTTGCTACGCCTTCAATCGCTTCCCCAGGATCTGTGACCAGACCCCAGATTCCTGTCACAAAGTCTTTTCCCACATCAAAAAGTCCTAGGCCAATTCCTTTTGCAATGTCTGCCGTTTGCTTAGCCGCTTCTAGCTGCATAACATATTGCTGCTGGGTGGGTGCTAAGTTTTCGTATCCGATTTGCTTGGCGATTTTGAGGAATTCATCCGGATTTGTTACATGATCGAGTTGTGCCTTTAGTTCTTTGATCCGGCGATTCTCCGCTTCCTCTTGCTTAACCTTCAGATATTCTGCGGTCTCTTTCTTCCTTACTGCTAAGTTTTTATAGGCTTCACTATTTTTATAAGCTGTTGCATTAAAATAGAGGGGGGATATTTCTCCTCCCCTTGTACTGGATACTTTCAATTGCTCCATGAGTGCCGCCACTGCCGCTTGGTCCTCTTCGGATTTAGCATATTCAGTCGTCCACTTATGATCGATTTCGTTTACTTTGTTTATCGTTTGGGTCCGTTTCTTTTCAGCTTTCTCGATATTCTCATAGAACTCATCATCGGAAAAAGGTTCTAACTGAATGATATCATCAATTTCAGCCAATATTTTTTTCAAATCATTTTTTTGGGCTGTGACCATTTCCTTGGAATTTCGACTGGCGTTTTCAAGCTCTTCCTCTAAAAAAGGGACTGTAACCACGGTCTCACTAAGGTTCGCTTCGATTGTATCTCCTTGAATTCCACTAAAAAAGGCAACATGCCGATTGATCAGGCGCAGCCAAGCATCCACGACATCGATTTGTGCTTTATAAAACCCTTTGATGGCCTCTGCGCCTTGACCTTGTAGCTCATCATCCAAATTAACGATACTCTCAAATCCTTTTTTTAATTCCGTGAGCTGTTCTTTTAGGTCCTTATATTGTCCGACACGCGTTTGCATGGCAGAAACTAGTGTTTGAGATTCGTAAATCATAGACATTATTGAAAGTCCTTTCAACTACTTTTCTTTTAAAATCTTAGAGATTACCAGATTTCTTTTTTATGTAATATTTTTATTTACTGTAAAATTATGGACTAAATATATTTTAGAAGAGTTTCTACTTTTATTCAAGAATTGAAGGGGATTTCATTAAACAATTGTTTTATCGAAATCAATAGGTTCATTCTTACCAATGTGAATGATTGATGCAAGTTCTTACACGACAAGTGAAAAGACGCGCTGACCAAAAGAAAAGCTGGGTGATTAAAAGCCGGTTTTCTAAATAAAAAAGACCCCAAACCAACAAGGTTGTGAGCTCTTAAACCTAAGCCTTAAACAATATGAGACGCTGTAATGATGTCTAGCGACACTGACTATCAATGCGAGTTCTTTAGTTGCGCAGGTTAGGAAGTGGTTCATTTTTTTCACATATTTACACTTTATATTTAATGAGGTTAATTAAAAATTAGATCCAATATTAACGTGATGAGATTGTAGATAATTATGGAAACCACACCCATTAAAATCAACGCAATTAACAGTGGTTTTCCGTTATGTAAGTAATATCTATCATTAGGGATTTAGAGGTGTAATAGCCAGCGATGAAGATATCGAGAAGGCAAAGCATTTTATTAATATGAGTTATGACGCAAGTTAACGGGCAAGCATTACGCAAGCCCGTTGATTTTTATGTAGTGCCAATTCAACAGCTTTTAGGATTACATCCCACCTGTAACGCCGATTTCTTCATCAGTGATGGCTGCTGCACCTTCTGATGCTAAGAATACGGCTGTTGCACCGATTTCTGAAGGGTCTAGTAAACGTTTTATCCATTGTTTTATAGGATGTAGTGGTTTAAGCTTATCCAATTTAATTCCTTTTTTTCTTTAAATGTATTGTTTTCAATCCATTTTGTATATAATACTATACATAAGAGGTGAAATATTTGAAAAGAGAAAAAGTAAAAAACAACGTGCGATATTTTCGAAGATTACATGATTTTACTCAAGAAGAACTTTCGGATCGAATAGGTGTGCACAGACAAACCATTGTTGCTTTGGAAAAACAAAAATACGAACCCTCAATAGGAATTGCTTTGATGCTCTCAGCTGTATTAAATGAACCAATCGATAAATTATTCTTTTTAGAAGAAAAAACAGATTAAATTCAGGAGGGATCTTTATGCGTTTGAAAAAGTGGTTGATTTTAGTTGGTTATATTTGCTTATACTTAGCCTTTGGATATTTATGTTATTCAAATTTTGTAAATATATCAGGTAGCAATATATGGATTTTATGGGGAATAGCTTCTCTTGTTATTGGTTATCAAGTAATTAATTTCTTAGTCAAGAAAAAAAATGATAAATGGAACAGTAGTTACGTTGTTGGAGATCAACGTATTTTTCGTAAAATTCTAGTTTCTCTCTCTATATCATATGTTTTTATTCTGATTTTTTTATTGATTGGAACAATTGGATTCTATAATGATTTCATTTCAGGCTATAATATTTTGGTCGGAGCTATTATTCTAAGTTTGTTGGTTTTTATGATTTCCCAAATTGTTCAAAGCTTTGTAAACTAATCTAAATAAAACTTCATATAGGTTGTAAAAAAGTTAGTAAATCCTCCCTTATAGAATTGTAAGGTAAAAAATTATAAGGAGGATTTTAAATGACAATCATTAAATCATTATCTTTAAATGCGCTAGAAAAACAATCTTTTAAAGAGAAAATCCAGGAAAAAGTAACAGCTCAATTTAATCTTGCAGCTGACTTTGGTAAGTTGCAGGCAAACGAAGTTGATTATTCCGTGTTAAATGAAGGCAAAGTTGCAAAAATGGAAAGTACGATTGGTAAGCAATTTACTATTCCTGTGAAAACAACGAAGCATTTGATGGTGAAATACATTACATCGAGGTAAATGGGGCCTCAACCCATTCCCCTGAAAACCACAAAAAGAGCTCCCATATGTAATTCACAAAATGAATTTTAGAAGCTTTTAAAATATATGTTTTTCATTTTGTGGATACTAACTACAGAAGAGCCTTGGCCTACATCCGATTAAGTGGGCTTACACATTTGATTTGGCAAAACCCAGCTAAGAGAAGGATTTCTCCTCCTCTCTGTGCTTCTAATTTGCGCTGTCAAGACTGGGTACGGCATAAGAAATGTTTTCTGAATCCCTTTTAAGATTAATCCTTGAATCTAGTTTTTATAGATTTAATTTCTTTTTAACCTCTTTAGACAAATCATCAGCTTCAATCACCTCAGGATCTCCGGTATATCCATCGAGACTTCTAGGAAGACGTAAAAGCGTTCCTATTTTGTATGGTTCTTCAACATAAAAATATACAACCTTTTCGTTCCCATTCTCATCGAATCCTTTTAAATTATAAACATATTGCCCCTCATTATTAGTTTGTTCTGCTTCTTCATCGATTTGCACATAATAATCTTTTTCATACATCACTTCTTTTTTACCACAACCGACTAACATAAAAGTCGCTAGACAACTAAATATCGCTAATGTTTTAATAATTTTCATGTTTACTCCTCCTCGTATGATAAGCTTCAAATGAAGAATGAATTACTTTTAACTTCTTTAATAGTCAGATGCTTCATTCAGTAGCTACTGCTGAAAACCATATTTTTATTTCTCAGTAATCTCACTTTAAACCAGATTTCCGCTGTTAGTAGCCTTTTTTGTGGTGCTGAGGCACTTTTCCATATGTGCCTATACGCCATAATAACTCGATCGGACCCATCTTAAATCGCTTAAGCCAAATGGTACTATAAATCATTTGAAGAATTAATATTCCTACAGAAATCATTATTAATGTTGTTAAATGAACATGATTGTTCAAATTAAATATAGAGTCAATGCAAATAATCAAGAAAGTTTGCATTAAATAATTTGTCAATGCCATTCTCCCTATATTCTTCAAAGGAGAAAGCCATTTTTTTACTGTTGCATGCTGAAGAAGTAGGGTCAACGTTGTAACATAAAACAGGGTGACAGCGAGTCCGCCAACAGTACCAGCCACATCGATCATACCAGTGGTTGATGTAATCTTGTACTGCAAGTATAAAGATATTGGGATAGCTGCCAAAGCTATCATTTGCAGTCGGCGAATGGTCTTTTTATACCTATTAAGACTCTCAAGAACTTGTAATTGCCCAACACATAAACCAAGTAAAAACATTGTAAAAATCATAAACACATAGCCGATCCAAAGAGATGGAATCAACAGAATGACTGCGATTATAAAATTTGTTTTAGGTTTGAATTTATAAAATGGAATTAAAATAAAGCCGCATATGGCATAAGGAAGTAATGCTTCACCTGGTTGGAAGAGATGATGAATAAATCCAATAGCTAATAAAATTAGCAACCGACGGATAAATAGTTTTCTTCCATTGTTCCCATTTGAGTTGGCTCGGAATATAAACAGATAAAAACCAATTCCAAATAAGAAAGAAAAAATCGGGAAAAATCGCTGACTCACGCCATAATCCAAAACGACCCTTACAACATAATCAAGTGTTCCCTGTTCAGGGATAAGGTAGTTAATCATTTGTGTAATGTTAATCAGAATAATTCCTATTAAGGCAAAGCCGCGCAAGAAATCTAATTCATCTATTCGTTTCATAAATTTCACTCCGCCTATCAAGTAGTCAGTATGGAAAGAGGATTAAAAAGAATCCTCTTCCATTTGCTGTTTGCGTATTAATTTGCCAGTTTGTTTAAATAACTCCGTCGAACAATGAAAAAACTTATAACAAATAGCAGTAAAAATATACCTACACCGAGCGCTGTCATTTGATAGAATGTAGATGAAATATAGTTGCGCATACTAAACATCCCTACAAATAAAACAATAGCTGCGATGGTAAACGGGATAAAAGTTAAAGTGGCCAACTCCCTCGTTACAACAGAAGATAGTTCTTTAACAGAAAGACCAATTTTTCGAATGCCCGCATATTTTTCCTTTTCTTCTGCGAGTGACGTTTGCAGGTAGAAATAAAGAATACTCATTGCTGCGCTCAAAAAGATCAAACTCAACATAAATCCGATGAAAAACATGATACTCTTCACAAATTTTTCCGCATCATATAAATCAATTTTAGAAGCTGTTAGGCGAATATCCTGCTCTGTATGAACCCGTGATAAAATGGTTTCAGCTACTTCTACCTTGTCCGTCCAATGATCTACCTCATAAGCAAACACTTTATAAACTGGATAATCAATTGTTTCATATACTTCATCAGGAACGATAAAATATGCATTTCGTATACCTGTTGATAAAATATTTTTTTCTTCTAGACCGGCATAATGAAGTTCTCCAAACGGGTAATCATGAATGATTTCAGTATTTGGACGTACACCCTCATTACCGGCTGCAACATAATACTCGTTATCCCCTAGTTTTATCGGCTTATGCAGACCAAGAGCATTATAATTCGAAACGGACATAAAGCCAATCCGATGTTCATCATCGGCTTTGAAGGCTGAATAATCGGCAGTATACTTACCTTCTTTGCCTAATGTTTCTTCAATAAACGTAATATCTTCCTTCTCGGCCTCCGATGTGTTACTAGGAAGGGAGATATATTGGAAGCTGTAAGGATATAGGGCCTCAGTATTTTCCTTCACATTATAGTAGGAGCTATATAGAACGCTTGTACATACAAAAACACCAAGCAGTAAAACCGTTAAAAGGTATATGATATGCGCATGGGAACGTCCTTTTGCCTTTAAGTTGGAAACAAACAGCATATTTGTTTTTCGAAAATATGATGGTCTTCTTTGCAATAGACGAATGGCCAGTAGCGCACCTTGAGTAATTATGAAATAAAGGGTTAATAATAGGCTGGCAATTAGAGCAATATAGCCGAGCGATTCAAAAGACTTTACCCAACTCATTTCCTTGATTATTGACACGAGTAATAAGGCACTGACAATAGTGGATAGCACTAGTTTCAATGGTGCTGATGCAATGAGCTTTTCCTGTGTCACATCTGATTTTAAGAGCTGTACGATTTCTTCTTTTTTAATAAAGCGTGTCATCCATTTTGATACTACAATAAATAAAATAGCAAATAGAACAATCGTTAACATGATGGATTGTAAGGGTACATACATACCAAAGCTATCCGCACGTAATATCCTTTTAGCCACCATTAAAAATAACGGCGCGATAATAAGTCCGAGTGCAATCGCTGTGATAATTGCTGCTCCGGCAACAAGCATATTTTCTCTAAAAACCATTTTGCGAATTTGCTTCATGGAGGCACCCGTCATCATAAATACGCCAAGCGTTTTTGTTTTCTTTTTTAAAAAAGCAAACAGCGAATAAATGATAAAGACAAATGAGAAAATATAAATAAAGAAGCTGGCAAGCATCATTGTTATTCCCAGTGTGCTTGTGGTATCAACTTCCGCCATCATCGGATGGAAAGCTGTTGTCGAAAAAAGAAAAAAGATGAGAATCGAGAACACACTGCTTAAAAAGTAAGAAATATACGTCGATTTGTCTCGTAAAATATTTTGGACGACAATATGATTAAAACTCATGCCGACCACCGCCTAGAAACGTGAGGGTATCCATAATTTCTTGATAAAATTGCTGTTTGCTTTTACCCCGATGTATCTCATTAAAAAGAACACCGTCTTTTATAAAAATGACACGCTGAGCAAAACTGGCAACATAAGCATCATGCGTCACCATTAATATGGCTGTGTTAAAAGACTTGTTAATCGATTCAAACAATCCCATCACATTATTTACGGCTTTAGAATCTAAGTTTCCAGTTGGCTCATCTGCTAGCAATAAGCTTGGTTCATGAATGACCGCTCTTGCAATCGCCACACGTTGCTTCTGTCCTCCTGAAATTTCAAATGTACGCTTTTTTAAAATCTCTCCAATCCCCAAAAAATCGATAATATTCGTTAAACGCTGTTTCATTTCTTTCTCATCTATGGAATCAAGTGTCAATGGCAATAAAATATTTTCTTCTACTGTTAATGTATGAACCAGGTTAAAATCTTGAAAAACAAAACCAAGTTCTTTTCGTCGAAATTTCGCCAATTCATCGTCATTTAACTCATATGGATTTTTGGAATTGATGGTAATAATCCCATTGGTAGGCCGATCAATCGTGGAAATACAATTAAGGAATGTTGTTTTCCCACTGCCAGATGGTCCCATCACGGCAACAAATTCATTTTCAGCTAAATGAAAATCGATCCCTTTTAATGCCTTATATGTGATTTCTCCTGTGTATTCTTTTTGAAGTTGCTTTACGCCTAAAATCGTGTTTGCCATGTGCAATTCACTCCTTTGTATCTTTCGTTGCTTTTAGTATAACCACTCCCCCCTGCTCCCTAAAATCTTTGAACATGACAGCAAGATGACAAAATTGTCATATTTAAAACGGCTAACCTTTGGCAGCCGTTTCTAAATTTCCCGAAAAATCAATGATAAAAGTTGTTTCATGATGGGCGGAATATAACTTGTATGGATGATTTAATGTTGACAGAATTTTTTTTACTAAATAAAGCCCGATACCAGTCGCTTCAACCTTAGTACGGCCTTTCGTACCTGTGTAAAACAATTCAAAAACACGGTTTATTTCGTTTGCAGCTATCGTTTCCCCTTTGTTTTTGATCAATAGTTGACCATTGTCATAATGAATCATTACGGAAGATTGCTTCTCTCCATATTTGACAGCATTACTCAATAGCTGGTAAATCACAACCTTTGTCCATTTACGATCCGAATAGATCCATACGTCATCTTGTATCGTAATTTTTGGAAAGATTTCTTCCTCAATAAAATAATCCTTTAAATCATTAACCACTTCCTGTATGACACTTTTTAATGGAATCGGCTCTATCTTTAGATCTGCTAATAATTTCGTGGAGCGGCTATAAGTCAGCAGCTGATTTAAAGAGAAATTCAGTTTATCGCATTCTGCTTTAACCTTTAGCCATTCCACAAGTAAACCTGGTTCCTTCGACTGATTGGATTGTACTAGCAATTGAATGACAGAAAGGGGCGTTTTCATTTGATGAACAGCATGAGAAATCAACAATTGCTGTTCATCTAAGACATCTTTATGCTCGGCTTCTTTTGAAAGGAGGAGGGACTGTATAGATTGCATTTGTGCCGCATATTCCTTTTCAATTGGAGCAGCCGGCTGGTAAATCAAAAGGCTGTCTGTCGTCATATTATTGCCATTTAAATGTAGATACATATTTTTCCGACGTACATAACGAATGGACAGGAAAATGGCTAGGAATGTAAGGGATAAAAAGACAAAATATGCATAATGATTTTCCAAACCATCCAGCCGCTGAATGACAATTGGCAAGCTAATAAATGAAATAATATATAGGGTAATAAAGCTTAAATGATCCCGTAAAAACAGCTTCATATGCTTTTCTCCCTTAACTGATAGCCAATTCCCCGGATTGTTATAATTTCAAGTGAAGAATTAATCGCTTCTAACTTCTTTCTCAACCTTTTAATATTAACGGTAAGCGTATTTTCCTCTACAAACGCCTCTTCATCCCAAATAGATGTAAGCAACTGTTGCCTTGTGACAACATTAGGGAATGTTTCAAGAAGGATTCTACAAAGCTGAAGTTCCTTTACAGTCAATAGCTCCTCCCCGTCAGATGTATATAATCGAACAGTATCCAAGTTTAAAGATGTGTCTCCCTTTTTTAAAATGTGAGTTTGCGATTCTTGTGCATATTCACCGTATACACGACGAATTTGGCCGTTTATTTTTGCCACTACAACATCCATTAAAAAAGGCTTTGTAATGAAATCATCTGCCCCATTTTCAATTCCATACACTTGATCCAGCTCACTCATCCTAGCTGAGAGAATTATGATAGGACAATTCGATACCTTTCTTATTTTACGAGACCAATAATAGCCGTCAAAGTAAGGGAGGTTTATGTCCATTATGACAAGGTGCGGTTGAAAATCTTGAAAAACATCGAGTACCTTTTCAAAATCTACTATAATGTGGCAGTCATATCCGTATTTCCCAAAATGGTTTTTTAATGCATTGGCAATATGCATTTCATCTTCAACAATTAATACCTTATACATCAAATCCTCCTTCAAAAAGTTACCCAGGGTTTTTATTATTTTTAACTACCACTTTAATATAATTTTCTATAAAGGTCTTTGTAAAGAGGAACAGCGTTTTGAAGTAATAAAAGAAGAGTGGAGAGGTTACTTATCTAGGCAGGAAGCTTTACCGAAAGATTATTTTTCAGAGCTAGATAAATTAATTTTTTTTGAAAAAGAGTTCCTAAGTTTATTAGAAACTTTTAGATTCTCCAGTATTAATACAAATGAAATTACGATTTCTCACGATAAATACACTATCACTACATAATCAAAGTAATTTAATCTTTATTCTTATTTTTATTCTTCCTCTCCTAATTCTAATTTATTAAAGTGTTAATCCAATGAAATATATCTACCAATTTAATATCATCCCGAAACTCAATAGTCGAACCATGATTATTGACTATTTTTATAAAAACATCTAAAATTTGGTTAATGATATTAATTGGGCGGTGTGTATTTATTGAGTAATATAGGTATTCCAGGATTAATTCTAACTTCTCTTTTCGTAATATTAGTTTTGTTTTTACTAAAAAAACTAGTGCAACCGAAGAAAGAACTTCAACAAAAAATAGATAAACTAGAAGAAGAGGTTCGAATATTAAAAAATCACAAATAATAAACTATGCTTTAATGTACTAACAGGTGCATTAGCTGAAGATCAGAGCTGTCTTTAAGGCAGCTTTTTCTTTATGCAACTATCGGGGCAGTTAGTTGAAGAAGAACTGAATAAATAAATAAATAAATAAATAAAAACCCAAATTATTGCAATGAGAATAAAAAATTCAATCGTTCAATCAGATTTATCGGATAATTTTATTAATTCCAGTTTTTCTCTATAAATTGAACTGCAGGTTGTAAATTTGTTTTGTTAGCAATTGAAATGACAGCGGGAACCACAGAAGGGTCCGTTTTGGAGAAATTAGGGATCCGTGGATTTAACCGAAAAAAACGATTTCCTAGAAGCAGAGAACTGACCATGGATTCATAGTAACCGGATCCACTAGAGATAATCTGAAGAAATGGCAGTAAGGGTTCATTGGGCGATCGGTCCAAAAGAACTCCCCAATTTGGGGGAAGGTTCTTCATATTTTCGGGGCGTATGTTATCTGCACTCACCATCCCCCACCCCTTCGTATCTCTTCTCAATTGAGTCGGCTCTTCACCTGTTCCAATGGATAATACCGCAATTTGATCCAACGGCTGTTTGGCTTTCCCCACTGCAAACGCGATACTGGCTGTACTGGGGTTAGTTGCTACTGTATACCCATCCACGTAGTTTTGATAGGCTCGTTGCGTCGCGGGAGCACCACTGCTCCGTAGTATTACATCACTCGCTTTCTCATTTAAATAGGGAGAGCCAGGAAAGTTGTGGAATAACACAGGAGTCCAACGATTCAGCTCCGGTGAGAATAAATGAAATGCAGGGACAACAATTCGTCTTTTTAAGTCTTTGAGGAGAAGATCTGGTGGAAAAAATGTTTGTACCGCTTTAATGAAACCAGAGTATGGTAATTGTTGGTTAAAAATAGGTCCACCTGGTCGGGAAACGCTGAATGCTGGCAGGATTTTATCCTTAAAAAACTGGAGTGTTTCCTTCGGCGATCTTCCACTTGCTAACGCAAGGGCAGTGAATGAACCGATTGAATTTCCTGAAAAAACATTGGTTCGACTAATTAATTTTGGGTTTTGCTGAGCCAGTCTGTTCAAAAGTTGTAAACTTAAAGCACCTAAGGTACCGCCTCCATCAAAGGACATAATCCGATATTTTGTCAAAGCTGATTTCTCCTTTCCAATCTGATCACAAGTATCATTAAGTATATGTTTATTTTTTGTCTGTAGTATGGGTAATGAATACCTCTTTGACCTAAAATCCTTCAGGAGCCGGATTATGTAGCTAAACATCCAAGGAAAGACTCCATCGATTATATAAAAAAATACTACGACGAGGATAGAGGAGACTACGTTTGAGTGGCAGTACAGGCAAGCGGAATGGGAATTTATTATGCACGTACTTTGTTTGTAATGGGTGAAGAGAGTCAGAAAGTACAACAAAAAAAAAAGCTTTTAAAAAAATAAAAAAGCCATAGCAGTGGGCTACGGCTTCCTAGCATGCAAGATTTTAGCGGGGTGACAATCCCGATCTCCAACGAGGGTGACGGCTGCCTGTTCCTTCCTCAAACAGGTTATTGATTATTTTTATTAAATATCGTGCGATCCTTCAAGATGGAGGTCGCTTTTTCCAACAACAGGATTGTGAAGAATTGAATTTAAACTAAAGGGTGCGTTAGTTGAAGATAGGAGTTGTCTTTAAGGCAGCTTTTCCTTATGAAACTAAAGGGGCAGGATAGTTCAACAAACATAGTGTCTTCGTACTGTTCATTAATATTTGTTTGAATTATTTATTGATGAAATTGTCATCTTATTTTTTATGAATGGTTCTAGAATTGTTAGGCAAAATAATTACGAATATTAAATAAGGTGGTGAATAACTCTGAAAGCAAAAGCACCAACACCAGCCAAAGCACCAACACCAGCAAAAACAACACGAGCAAAAGCACCAACACCAGCACGAACACCGGCAAAGCATCAATGACAAAGAAGAGAATTCAAAATTCAAGTATTGAACAAATCAATAAAGATCATGAAACCGAAACTGCTTTCAAAGTAGACAATCCTAAAAAACATCAAATAAAGGATAACAAGTAATGATTAGGAACCTTTTGATTCCTTTTTTTGTTGCACAGTTTGTGTCAACTCTATAATAATCCTACTGAACTAACAGGAGCGTTTGTTCAGTAAGGATCATAAAAATGATCAATCTTTTTTATAAAAGATTAATCCAATTAAATAGTATAAGGGCATGTTTTGATTAATCTTTTTTCAAAACATGCCCTTTCTATTTTACCTTTGAAATGATTCAGAGAAAACATCAGTCAAATTTATTTATTCTGTTCAAGGCATTGATAAACCGCCATCATATCTCGTTTATTCAATTCACGAATCCGAGCGAAAATCGGAATATCGGCAACGGCCTCGGTACGTTCTCCTTCAGCCACAGCATCGCTTACTTTCCCTGTCAGCCAGGTCTGTACGTCGATGTCTTCGACGATTGCTTTACGCCCTTCATCATTGATGCCACTGGCATGACAACTCACACAAGGTATCGTTAATTTATACACACCGTCATGGAGGTTATCTTCTGAAATGACTTTCTTCCCATTACAGAATGGGCATTTATGACTTGCTTTAATTTTATTGATTTGGGTAACGATTTTTTTGTAGCCAAATGCTTCATAGACATAGGTTAGTTTTTTGTATTTGCCATTGGAGAAATATTTATCAATAATGGTTTCCCTTGTTTCGTTAATATTGGCAAAGTCACAGATGGTGATCTGATTTTTGCTGCTGATTGCTTCGATATTGCCTTTAATGCTGTCCCAGAATGGTAAGGTGTTTTGTAAAACCACTTCATAGCCAACGAAGCTAGCTAGTTCCAGTTCGAGCATTTTCAACGCTGCTTTTGTTTCCCGAGGAAGGAATGAGATATCATCAGTGAGTGCGATATCGCCGCCCACAATCGCTTTTAGTTTTTCCAGCTCTGGCAGCTTCCCTACGATTTCGATAACTTGATCAATTGGCTTTTGGATGATTTCACGAATATCTGTGTCACCAAATGTTAGTTTTTTATGATGGTTTAGGACAGTTCCTTGACAGACTGGACAGGTAATCATCTCTTTTGATGCTTTCATCTGCTCTTTAATGATCGATTTTGATATAAACATATAACGCCCGATGATGATATTGAATCCTTCCCATGTTCGTGACGCCTTGCCTGCTTTATCGTAAAAGGACTTTTCCCAATATCCATATAAAAAGGTCTGCTTTTCTGCATCTGTCATCTCATTATAGCTTTTACTAATATCGTGACCGAGTTCATTCTTGATCTCATCAAATAGGAATTGCAGTTTTGGGTATTGATAATATTTTAATACTTCCATCACGTCTGGATGTAATAAGCCATCCCAGAATGGCACGGTTTTGTCTTGAATGACGACATCAAAATCAAATTTTTCAATGCCCCTGCGGCCCGAACAGCTTGGACAATGATTTTCTGCAGAATAGAAATCGAAGCTTCTTGTATCTTTATTGGTCGGATGTGCAGCGACTAGATGGTTGATCATTCCGCCCAATTCATAAAGAAACGTATATTGACTGTACAAGTGCCGTTCAAGATCGATAGCGATGACAGGTGCGATCGTGTCAGACTCGTACTCACCATAAATCACACGAGCGATTGGTGATAAGCTTTTTAAAATGCCGCCCTTATAGACGTTCTCTGCCTTTTTAAAATAGTCCAGATGATTTTCCTGTAAATAACCTACGCCATTTTTTGACCGAAGTGTGGAAGAGATATGCAATGGCTCCACTCGATCTCCACTGTCTTTTTGACGATAGTGATCATCATGACTGACAACGTCAAGATGTTTGACAGGTGCAAGCTGTCTTTTACCAAAATCAACAATAAAATCCGAGCTTTCCAACATATAACCATTATGTTCAATCATGATGATTGAGACCGATTCATCCTCAAGAATGACTCTGATACTATCGATGAATTGGTTTAAAATGTTTTGCGATAACCCTTTTGAAGGCTCGTCAAAAATGAACAGCGTATGTGGGTTTCTTGTGTTCGCAAACAGCTCAGAAACTAAATGGACACATTGAAATTCACCCGTCGATAAGGTTTGTGTTTTTCTTTCTAGCGTCAAATAACCAAGCCCGAGTTTGATCAATAAACTCAAGCGTTTATGAGCGATGTCTTCAGTTGGCAGTTCTTCGATAATATCTTCAATCGAACGCTGAAAAATACCATCAATTTCATCACTGTATTTGGTGAGTTTCTTTTTAATATCAAGAAACGTCGCAACAGTTGATCGACTGGTAATCGATTTGTTTCGGTCCTGCCCGACCATGACCAGTTTATCCTTTGGATACCGCTTCTGAAAATCTTTAGCGATACATTCATTGACAAGTGTAGATTTACCGCATCCAGACTCACCCGTAAAGGTAACGAGTCTATTCTTGGGAATCCGGATTTCTTCCATTTGAATATTACGGCAGTAAAGATCCTGAAATTGATAGTATTCCGTTGGCGTTGCTTCATTTCGTTCCCAGCTAATTGGTTTGAGACGCGGTGATTCCTCAACAATTTTCCCGCCATATTTCCCGCTGCCAGGTCCAAAGAACAATTGTTCATCTGTGCTATCTAACACCGTGTCTGAATGATCAATGAGCCAAATTTGATTCTTATAACCTAATTGTTTAATCTGTTCTAAAATTTTCAAAAGTGTTTGATGATCAAGACCGACAGAGATTTCATCAATGATAATCACGGTATTTTCACTTGTTGCCATAAATTCTGCCAAATAAAGCCGTGTTAATTCTCCCCCTGATACTGTCCCCATAATACGATTTAAACCTAAATAACCAATATTCATATTGATTATATTTTGGAGAATATGCTGTTTAGCTTCACTAATATGTAATGTCTCTGCAAGTGAAAGGATTGCTTCAATGCTTAAGTTGTTGATATCGGAAATAGTATGCGGACGATCTAATAATTCAATGGTATATTGCTCGACTTCTTGATTGTAGCGCTTCCCCTCACACTTTGGACATTCGACATTTTTCGTCGTACCGCGTCCTTTACAAGTGGGGCACCAGCCTAAGGCATTATTAAAGGAAAAAACTTCCGGAGAAAGATTGAATTTTTCAGCAAGACAAACACGAATCTCTTTAAACACACCAGTATGTGTGCCAATGGTTGAACGAGGATTGGCTGAAATGGATGATTTGCCGAGAAAAAGGACCAGCGGCATTTCCTCCATCTTGATGGCGCTGAAGTTGGTTTCCATAATATTAGGAAATAAATACTGATATTCAGACTTCGGCAATAAGGAAACGAGACGCTTCTTGGATTCTTCTCCAATGGTTTGACAAAAAGTAGTTTTCCCAGAACCAGATAAGCCAGCAATTCCTAATGATTGATCGTCTGGTAGTGATGAATCTAAATGGTTTATATTGTTCGCTATTAATCGATTTATTTTCATTTGTACTTCCTCTCGATTTTATTAAGCTCAGTCTTTCATATTAGCACAGCGACAAATGTATTTGGTATTTTTTTAACGGTAGCTCCACCCTTCTATTCTTTCACATTCCACTGCTCCAAAAACGTATGATTCATCGACAAAAATCGTGGATTAGGATTGGATTTTTTTTCAAAATCTATAATACAGAGGATGATTAGAGCCTTCTTATAGATTATAAAAGCCCCTCTCGTTTAAGAGAAGGGCATTTTTTATGAAGTATGACCATATTTTTGCCCAATACGCTTATTTTGTATTGGACTTTTTTGCCTTGTTTTCAAGCTCGCTTTTTGGCTCAGTGGCGAATTCCACATCTTTTCCATGTCCCTGCGGATTAACACTTGGTGCGATTTGGCCTCTTCCTGCTGTCTTTTTACTCATTTCCTTCACCTCCAAGTATATTATGTCCGAACTGTTCCAAATTAAAAAAACTGCATAGTATTAAATTCTACACAGGTTTCAAAAATTCCTGAATGGTTGATTCACCAATCATATGACTTTCATCCATTACCACATGCCGCCTTTGTTATTCCAAGGTCCGAAGTAAGCTCTCCGTTACAACGTTGAGCAAGAAAGGACTGGGTTCGCCAACCGTATAAATCTGCAAGTTATGCATAGCCCGGGTACATGCGGTGTAGAACAATCTTCGCAGGCTCTCATCACCGTATGTTTGCAAAGATGCATCATAAATAATGACAGCATCGAATTCGATGCCCTTGGCCAAATAAGCCGGAATGACAACAACACCCTGTTCATATTCATTTGTGCCTTTCTGTACGAGTTTAATTTCACCGAGGATACTAAGGGCATCGTATGCAGCAGCACTTTCCGCAGCGGATTTACATATTATTGCGATTGTATTATACTCACGACTTTGAAAGTCTTTGACTTTCGCCACGATTTTGTGGTGCAATTCATCACGGCTAGACACTTGAGTCAGTACAGGCTTCTCGCCTTCACGGTCGAATGCCTTTATTCGATGGCCTTCAGGAACTAGTTCACGTGTAAATTCTATAATCTGCTTTGTGGATCTGTAGCTTTGATCCAAGGTTATACTCTCGGTTTCACTTACTCCGTATAAACTGGTAAGAGTCTGGAAATCCACCCGTTCGCTGGCATGTGCAAATATTGCCTGGTTAAAGTCACCGAGCACGGTCATCCTTGCAGATGGAAACAACCGTTTCAAAAACTCGAATTGAAATGGAGAATAATCCTGCGCTTCGTCTACAAGCACGTATTTTATAGAAGTATTCGTCTGAAATCCTACAATTAGCTCCTTCAGCAGCAAAAATGGAGTCGCGTCTTCGTAATGCAGCTTACCTTCGTCCAGCATTTTTTGCGTTGATAAACATATTTCCCTTTCGACAGGTGTTTCACCCTCATTCCACAGTTCACTCCGTATTTGTTCGTCAAAAAGTTGCTTGTATATTTGCTTAATATTGATAAAATGAAGTGCTTTTACCCGTTTGCGTAACGTCTTTAATTTCTTGCGAACAATCATACGCGTGAGCATTTTATGCTCTTTCTCATAATCGTCAAAGGAATCTTCAGTATGGCCGCGTTTTTTCTCTAGGTAGGTGTATACCTTTTGATAGTCTTCTTTGCTAAGGTACTCGATTTCCTCCTGGACCCAAGGTTTTTTCAACTCAGACTTTTCCGTTTCATCAAGAATCTCACATAACCACTCTTTCAACTTTTCAACCCTATTGTGAAAACGCAGTGTGGTGTCTGTGTTATAAAACCTTTCTGAGATTTGTTTGGCGGAGACGAGCGTTTCCCCCCGGAACTTTAAACCTCTAAAGATCATTCCAGATCGTTCTAGTGATTGTCTGTATGTTTTGATTATCTCAAAGAAGCGAATTGAAGCCTTAAATTTGATACTCGCTGTCCTAGTGCTATAGGAAGGATCATCCGCTGCAGTCAACAAAAATTCTAATTGCTCATAAGGATCCTCAACTTGAAACGAGTCAGTTAGACGATGATCCAAGTATTCCTGGAATGTTACCTGCTGCATATTCTCTTCGCCAAGTTCGGGCAACACATTGGATACGTAGTTATTAAACATTGAGTTAGGAGAGAATAAAATGATTTGGTCGGCTTTTAGCCATTCCCGATTCTTGTAGAGCAAGTAAGCGATCCGTTGGAGGGCAGCTGATGTCTTGCCGCTGCCAGCGGCACCTTGAACAATAAGCAGACGTCCGCGATCGTTCCGGATGATCTTATTTTGCTCCCGTTGAATGGTGGACACAATGCTGTGCATATGCTTATCTGTTCCCTTGCCAAGCACCTGCTGCAGTATCTCATCTCCAATGGTGAGACTCGTATCGAACATTGATTCGATAACGCCTCCCTTGATGATATATTGCCACTTTTTCTCCAACATCCCAGAAATCATGCCTCCGGGAGTAGAGTATTCTATGGGGCCGGGAGGATAGTCATAATAGACACTCGAAATCGGAGCCCTCCAATCGTAGACAATGAAGTTTTCTCCTGTTGTATCAGTAAGAGTGGAGGTCCCAATATAAATATGTTCCGTAAGGGAAGACCCTTCTTCAGTTAAATCGATCCGACCGAAATAAGGTACTTCCTGCATGCGGCGCAGTGTTGACAACCTCTTGAAGGCATATCTATGGGAGCCTTCGCTTTGTGACAAGGCTTGAGCCTGCTGCCTTAAGCCAATGATGGTCTCGAGGTAATCATCGAAAGTATCCATATTAACCTTGAGGTCATCCCAAAAGTGTTTACGGATATTAACAACTTCTTTTTTACGCTTTGAAGTTTCTCCTTCTATTTTGCTGATTTGTTTCGTAATTGTTTCTATCACCTCATCCAAACGTTCTTGCTCCTGCCGAATTTCATCGTTCATATCAGACACTCCTTCAAAAAATAAAAATAGGGGTTGACTAGAGGTGAGTTTTACCTTATACTTATAGTAAGGGGTAAACTGTTTTTATATATCTGTAAATGTGTTTCTATACTAATTTATCACAATTACTGAATTATATCAATGTAAATTGCACATCAGTTGCCATAATAAATCGTCATATTAAACTCTAATTTAACATTTAAAGCCATAACCAGTTGAGCGAGTAGCTTACTGGTTATTTTTATGATTATTTATATTTTGAATGCCTAAACGCTTCGCTAGTCCTGTTTTCATAATAGCTGCAACATTCACATCAACGGTTGATTCGTAGTATCCCATGACATGTGATTCATATTGTCTTGACTTATTTTTGTTTGTTAGATAATTTGTTTAGATTAAAACCTTTTGTAGGAGGAATTTATAATGAAACAATATAAAACATGTCAGAGTTGTGGAATGCCGCTTTCTAAAGATGAATTAGGTGGAGGAACTGAAAAAGATGGTAGTAAAAGCACTAAATATTGTAGTCATTGTTATATAAATGGTGAATTCACTCAAAATATTTCTGCGATAGAAATGCAAAAATTTGTTCAAAATCATTTGATGGAAAATATGAAAATGCCTAAATTTATTGCTAAGTTTTTTACTAGAGGAATCCCAAAGTTAGAGCGATGGAATTAATCAACTATTAGAAAACGAATTAACTTTTTTCTTACTGTTTTCATTCTAGATACTTTGATAAGTCAAAATTGTTGAATTACAAAAGTCTGGGAAATTGATGTAAATGCCCTCCTTTATAGAGAAGGCTTCTAAATTTTAAAACAAAGTTGATTAGAACAAAAAGTGCGAGACTCCTGCGGGTTAGGTCGAATGAATAATTAATTTCCGCCTGCAACGCCGATTTCTTCGCCTGTGATGGCTACTGCATTTATAGCTGCTCACCCCAGTGTGTTTTTCCCTTATTTTTCAATCGATTCAACTATTTAGAACTCCCCCTTCTCATTCAACGTAAGCATGTAACTTTATAAGAATTCGTCCATTCTCTTATGTTTTCCCCCCACCACCAACAAAAAAAGCCACCGATCCTCCGGTGGCTTTTCCCTTAAGCAGGTTTCTTATAATGTGAGATATCGACTTCGAGCGGGATATTGGCTGCTCGTTGTTTCTTTGCTGCTACGAAAAAGGCGGCGACTAGCGCGACGCTGATGATGGCTCCGATGATATAGGAGATGTCCATCGATAGTCTGAATCCGATTTGTGCGTTTAGGATATAGACCAAGACTGTGTAGAGCATGAATATTCCTGGCAGTAAGGAAACCCAGTAGTTTTTCTTGGCGATATACAGGTACATGGCTCCTACGAATAGAGCTATGACTGCTGTAGATTGGTTAGCCCATGAGAAGTAGCGCCATAGGATGTTAAAGTCGATTTGTGTTAAGGCAATTGAGATGATGAACAGTGGAACAGCGATGATTAAACGGCTGCTCATTTTCAATTGAGGAAATTTAACATAATCGGCAATAATCATTCGTGCACTTCGGAAAGCGGTATCTCCTGAAGTGATTGGCAGGACGATAACACCCAGTACAGCAATTGTTCCGACAACGGCTCCAAGTGTTACTGTTGCTGCTTCACTAACAATCAGTCCTGTTCCGCCTGTTGCAAGCAGTTCGTTCAAGCCAACCGGTCCATCGAATAAGCTCATGGCAGCTGCGGCCCAGATCATTGCGATAATTCCTTCTGCAATCATCATTCCATAGAAAATTTTCCGACCTTGTTGTTCGTTTTGAGTCGTACGTGAGATGATTGGCGATTGTGTTGCATGGAAGCCTGATAGTGCTCCGCACGAGATGGTTAGAAATAATAATGGAAAGATGGGAATATTGTCAGGATGTAAGTTAGATAGTGTTAATTCTGGAATTGGTGCTTGTTGAAAAATTAGGGCTCCACCTACTCCAACAGAACTGATTAAAAGTAAGGCACCGAAAATTGGATAAAAGCGTCCGATGATTTTATCAATCGGCAATAATGTAGCTAAAATATAATAAAGGAAAATGGCAACCGTGATAAGAGTTAAGCTGACTGTTCCGTTCATCAAGTTATGAAGTAATGCTGCTGGTGAAGTGACAAACACGGTACCAACCAAGATCAATAACAGAATTGCAAAAGCATTTACGACGTGCTTCATCACTTTCCCTAGGAACTTTCCTGCTAGTTCAGGTAAATGTGCTCCACGATTACGGATTGAAATCATCCCTGTAAGATAATCGTGAACCGCTCCAGCAAAGATACAGCCAATTACGATCCAGATAAAGGCGACAGGACCATATAGAGCCCCCATGATTGGACCGAATATTGGTCCAACGCCCGCTATGTTCAATAACTGTATCAATGAATTTTTACTAGTGCTCATCGGCAGATAATCGACGCCGTCCTGATTCGCGTAAGCTGGTGTAGGTCTTTCTGATTTAACCCCAAACATTTTTTCAATGAACTTACCATATGTGAAATATCCGACTATTAATAAAATGACTCCGGCTATAAATGTATACATCTATATGACCCCCTTGTAATCGCTTACAAGTAGTATAAAGGAGGAATATACAGAAAAGAGTGAATTCTTTTCATCATGTCGATTTTAAAGGTTAAGATGTCCATATCGTGAATTAACGTGTAAAGTTTTCAGAAAATATCTGCACTTTATTACAACTCCAATGTGGCTCGAAAAGCCTTTGCGTAGTTCCTGCTTACTGAAAGCATTTCGTCACGACCCTCCAGCTCAAGCTGGTAAGCACCATTAAACCATGGAGTAAGGCGCCTTACATAATTTAAATGCACCAAGTGACTTTTATGAATTCTGAAAAACGGAAACTTTTTTAACCGTTCTTCTAGCTCTTTTATAGTAGTTTTCACCTCATATTCGTGTTCTGTGGTGAATATTTTTGATAATTTATCTTCACGTGAAATGTAAATGATGTCATTTGGATGAAGGTATAGAATTTCTCCCTCCACCTCGACTGCCAGCCTTCCTGCAGATTTTACCGGCTTCTTCTCTTCTTGTTTCAAGCATAACTTTTCGAGACGGCGTATCGTTTCTGCCAGTTGATCTTCATCATAAGGCTTTAACAAATAGTCTACTGCATCCAACCGAAAAGCCTCTGCTCCGAACTGAGGATATGCGGTTGCAAAGACTATTTTCGGAACATTTTTCAGTTCCAGTAAAGCCTTGGCTGCATCCATTCCATTCATGATCGGCATTTCTATGTCCAGGAAGATCGCGTCTGGCTGCAGTTGCATCGTCTTTACGATTGCCTGTTCTCCAGATTCTCCCTCACCAATCACTTCAATCGATGGATACTGCTTCAAAAGATGTATTAATTCCTCCCGACTATAACGTTCATCATCTACGACTAGTGTACGAATGACAGAATTCATTTTCTCACCTACCTATTGTTTACTTTGGAATCTTTAAAGATATTTCAGTCCCTTTTCCCTGTTCACTTTGAATATGTAAAGCGGATTCTTCGCCTAACTTCATCGTAAGTCTTTTATTCACATTATAAAGTGCTATACCTGTACCGCTTTTGGATTCAATCACTCCAAGACCTAGCTGTTGCAGCTGTTCAGGATCTATTCCCGTTCCATTATCTCGGATGACAATCCCTATATGTGTATCTACTTCATTTTTGATCTGAATAGAAATCAAACAATTCTCCGTTTTGTTTTTAAACCCATGATGGATGGCATTCTCGATTAACGGCTGCAAGGTAAGCGGTGGAATTTTAGCCGTTAACGCCTCTTCATCGACTTCATATCTAATCTGCAGTTTATCGACGAACCTCATTTTTTCAATATTGGCATATGATTGGAGATGCTGAAGCTCTTCAGATAGTGTTGTCCATTCCGCTGTAGTACCTGCTAGGTTCTGTCTGAAAAATTGAGATAAACTGAGCAGCATTTTTCTAGCTTTTGTCTGATCAACCCTCGTTAAAGAAACAATAGTATTTAAGGCATTAAATAGGAAATGCGGGTTGATTTGTGCCTGAAGTGCCCTAATCTCAGCTTCCCGCGCTAGTTCATGTACTTCATCAAGCTGTGACACTTCCAATTGATAACTGAGCAGCATGCTTAGACCTGACATAAGTTCTATATCTACATTATTGATCTCTTTTTCATTACGAAAATATAATTTTAACGTGCCAACTGTCTTGTTCCCTTTTTTCAAAGGACCTATGATAACCGCTCCTAGTGGACAATTCGGAACTTGGCAATGGATATCCCGTTTCCCCACTACTATTAATTCCCCACCCTCAATCACCTGACGTGTAATTCCGGTCTGAAGAGGGCGGCCTGGCGAGTGATGGTCATCACCCAAACCGATATGGGCGAGAATTTTCGTTTCATGGGTGATCGCTATCGCACTAGCCTTCACTTCTTCAAATAATATCCGGCATACAGCAGCTGCAGACTGTTCATTCATTCCTTGGCGCATGTGCCCGAGGGTCTTTCTGGCAATCCTCAATGATTTTTGTGCTTGCAAGGCAGCAGCCTTTTCCTCTTCGTTTAGAACACTTTTTATGATTAACAAAAACAAAGCACTGCCTAAGCCATTGGCAATAATCATTGGAATCCCTATATGTTCGACAAGGGAAAGTGCCTGCCCGAACGGCTTAGATACAAGGAGGATAATGAGCATCTGAATGGACTCTGCCAACGCCCCAATCATCAATGCCTTGGAAAGTTTGACGTGTTTGTTTTTCTTATAAAAAAGCCCGGCAAGCAGTCCTGCGATAATCGTAGCCACCCCGCAAGACAGAGCAGTGAACCCACCTAAGGAAAATCGGTGTAAACCCGCGACTAAGCCAGCGCCTAATCCGATGCGCCAGCCACCAAATAAACCGGCAAGAACGACTCCGATAACCCGTGAGTTAGCAATGGCTTCATCTTCTCCCACTGTAGAAACCCATCGATTAATTTCAAGTAAATCCGTGCTAAGTGTCAACCCAGTGTAGGTGCCTATAATTCCAAAAACACCAAAAAACAAAATGGCATTTATCTGTTGCTTCCTATTTAAAGTATCTTCATTTAACATTTGTCGAAAAAATCGAAAACGTGTAACAATAAAAGCTATTGTCACAATCATTCCGAGCCGTTCCGTCATGGTGATCAATAACTCAAAAATGATTTCACCCCCAATAACTCTACATAATCATGATGTCTGATAGCCTGTACTCTGCACAATGCACTTCTTTATTATACTCTGGATACACTTGTTCTCCACAACTTTTCACATGCTACATTAGGCCGATAGGTAGTTTTCAATCCACTAATCAAGGAATAACCATCCTCCCTCAAAGTGACCTAGAAGAAATTGATGTAAGTGAAGGAAAGATCAAAGTCATTCCACTTATCCCCCATATAAATTGGCAAGTCGGCATAGCTTGGAAAAAAGACAGCTATATTTCCTACGCTACTAGAACTTGGATCGATTTTATTAAAGCTAAACTGGAAAATCAAACCAAGTGATGAATCATTTCCATATGAAAAAGACCACCAATTTGGTGGTCTCAGTTTAACTAAAATAACTGGATCGATACTTGGGCGACCTACCTCTGAATACATATCTTTCACCAAATCATAAATGAAAGTGAAGTCAATGGCTGCATCCATTTTACGAACCAAATGGTTCGCTGGCACCAGTTGATCCAAAGTAATCATTTCAAGTTGATCTCGCTGAATAGAATCATGTTTAGAAAGCATCCTTATCACCTAAAGTTTTAATACTTCTATATTTAAAACAAAAAAGACTGTAGGAAAAAGGAGTTCTATCTAAATGTTAAACCAAAGTTGATTGGAACGGAAGGTACGAGACTCCTGCGGGAAAAGCGTGTCCAAGGGAGACCCCGCAGGCGCAATGGCGCCGAGGAGGCTCCCGGACCGCCCGCGGAAAGCGAGTGTCCTACGTTCCAATCAACGGTCAAATTTTAAAAACCTAAAAAAACTGTAGACAACCAATTTGGTGGTCTTCCTCTCATTGATTTTATTCTTTCCCCTTCACCCTATAATGAACCTCCCCAGGTTCTTTACAAAAGGTAATTCCACTTCCCGGTTCATAATAAAAGGTTTTTTTGCCCAAAGAGCGTTCTAGAAAGGTCGTATGCAGATAGGATGCTTGGTCCCTTTTGAAGGCGAGCTGATTTTTACTCAAGGATACAGGAATGCAATGTCCATAGTTTGTATGGACAAGAGTTTCTTTATCGTTCATTTCCACTAAGTCACGAATGTGGATGTAGGAAAACCAAACCCCTCCGCTTTTTCGGAATGAGCGGGATGAGAACCAGACCATTCCAAGCTGGGCGTTTATGCAGACTGGCAGCCTGTATTTTCCACCAAGCACAGATTTAGCTCCTGCAAGGCCGCCATCAAGATCCAATCCAAAGTGATTTAGCGTATTATTCAGGATTTCTTGGCGCGGTTGTGCAACAAGGAACGTGTTCTTTCCTTCCACTATAGTGGTCATCTCTATCCCATTTGAATCATACCGTTCCATCATTGCAAGGGTATCCCTATTCATTAAATAATTTTTTCGTATGACCATTCCATTCACACCTCCCATTTCACTATTCATTTTTTGGGAGTATACTGGAAATAGAGTCAGGTATACTCCTGCTCATGAGCCCTTAGGTGACTGTCTTCCCGGACTATCTCCCCCTAAGGGTTTTTCTATTTTCAGTTCACATTTTTCTCACCTCCTAAAAGAAGTGTAAAAAAAGCCATCTAAATAGCCTTTCGATATGGTTTTTGTAATTGGTTAAATGAAATAATAGTGGACGCCCTATGTAGGTCGTAGTTGTGTGATAACAAGGAAACATCTTGGTTCCAAGAAGAGGTACTCTTTAATAGCACCAGTTGGTTGATTGCTTTTCAGAGGGGATTTCATGATGTTTGTGGAGTTGATAAGCCGTTTTAGAATTGGACTGCGCGATTAATCTTTTCTTCCTGAATTGGGTAATACTCTTCCCTGAAGTTGTAACTTTCATTTCTTGATATGCCATTTACTTCACCTCTTCGACCATTATCCTTTTTTTCGCAATTTTTGTAAAACCGCTCCCGTTTGTATCTCTTTCAAATTTCGTTATCTTTCTGACTAAATGACTAGCTTAATTGGCTTACTCTTTAAAAAACCCAATCAGAAAGCTATATTGATTGATTTCCTCATGGAAACTGTTAGTCAGTTTTAACATATAGTTGTTAATTTGTGTCTATTTTTAGAAATAATAAGCAAAAGCAATGTGAAAAGTGAGTAAAAATGAAATTTTAGTGAACATATGACACGAACGCAAAAAAGCCTATTTTTTGATAGACTTTTTATTGATTTCTAATATCTTTTCCACTTAAGCAAAGAAGTAAGGCTTAGGTGGCGTCAAAAATAAACCAGATAACCCGCTTCACTAGGATAGGGATCGTCTGGTTTATTGAAAGAATATAAATTGACTACCACTTAATATGCTGTTTCGTAGGGTGTGGATCATTTTCAAGCAGGTATTGCTGTAAGGCTGGAAGGCCATCTGTGTTTACAAGGTCTACTCCTGCTTTTAGCATCTCATTCCATACAGCTTCACGGTTTGGTAACGCTTCGTCTGGAGTTGCCCAGAAACGAACCATTTGACCGTTAGCATGCGCCGTTTTGACAATGTGATCAAGCTTTTCTCGTTCAGCTTGAGGCATCTTACCAACACCCTCCCATGTAAAATACTTTGTCCAATTGTCACTGATTACAGGCATGAATTCATTAGGTGCATCAGATCCCAGGTCACTCATTCGGCCATCGAATGTAGCATAACGTACCTTCTGATTTTCCATTAGCTTACGCGGACGGTTTCCAGAAATAATGACGGTAACAGCACCTTGGTTTACCTTTGACTTTGAAAATTTTGTAACCATTTTCTTATATTCTGCCAGTTGTTTATCAATTTCTTCATATGTAGCTTTGTCCTCGGATTTAATATCGATCCACAGTAAGAAATCCTGGTCACGATTTTTGTAAACAGAGCCTCTGTTTTGCTTCACTTCTTCTTTTAATGGATCTAAATAAAGGGACTTAAGTGTCCGCTCTGGTTTAACATTGATTTCATCATGGGCTACCAGTAATTCACCGTCTTTTAGCCAGACGTCCGCTTCTACACTTGTAAACCCATGATCCAGTGCATCATAGAGAGGACGTGCATGCTCATAATCATTGTGTGCGTGCGCTTTTGCAAGCGGCACTATAACTTTAGGTTCCTTCTTAACCTGTTCAGCGGAAGCATTTGTTGATGAAAAGGGCATAGCAACAGCAACAGCTAAAGACATCGTTAGCCACCATTTATTCATATCCATTTTCCTCCTCTTTATCATTTCACTTCTATCGTAGCTTTTTATTCTTAGAAAACAATGGTATTTACAGAACCTTAACGGAATCTGAAAAAAGTGTTTACATGAAATAGTTCTTTTACACAAAAACAAGCGTAACTGAAATGCTCAGTTACGCTTGTTTTAATAGGTTAATCTAGGTAAACCTTTCCTCAATCCATCCTTATTATCTTCAAAATTTGATTAAGGTTTTTTTTATTGTTATTCTGCCATCTTTATTTCAATGGCCAAATTCCGTAAATAATCTAATAAGGGTCGTACTTCCTGTGGAGCTGTTGTGTCGGTGAATGAGAAGGACTTTTTCTTCTTATCATCTACTATATCTAGCTGGTATGAAAACGAGTCCGCTCCTTGGGCTTTAGCTCCAGCCATTTTACTTAGGTTAGCATTTGGAAGGTCTGCTATCTTCATTAAGTTCAGTAATTCCTCATTTTTCTCCTTCGGCAATTCATCTGTATCTATCTGAAAATTCAAGTCGAGGTTGGCAAATCCCCCCATGCAGTTAAATTGGATATGCATGTTGAATGAAGCCTCCTATTCATAGAATATAACTACTCAGGCAGTCCAACCGCTTTAAAAGCATCTTCAATTGTTTTTATAGCTGTTTTCGTAACTTCTCCACTATCAATAAGTTTTTGTGCTGCCTTGATAACAGTTTGTACGAATTGATTAAAATTAGCCGTTGCAAATAAATCCTGCATCGCATTGAACCAAATCAAAGCTGCTTTGTCCGTTCCGATCTCCATAGATACAAGATAGAAAGCCTTGTTTGGTATCCCACTATTGATATGGACACCATGATTATCTCGCTCTCCTTTATAGAAGTTTCTCATATGATCAGGTTGCATATCTTTACCCATTAATTTATTGTCAAATGCAGTACCTGGTGCTTTCATGGAACGGAGAGCTTGTCCTTTTAGTGTTGGTCCCATTATATCAGCACCGATTAGCCAATCCGCATCTTGTGCTGATTGCTTTAAATGAAATTGTTTGATAGTCACTCCAAACACATCTGAGAGATGTTCATTCAAAGCCCCTGACTGGCCTTCATACTCCAATCCACTTGTGAACTGCGTAACACCATGTGTAAGTTCGTGTCCAATTACATCGAGTGACTTTGCAAAATTGCTAAAAATAACCCCATCGCCGTCACCAAATACCATTTCATCTCCGTCCCAATAGGCATTTGTAAATTTATCCCCATAATGAACGTTCAGAATTAGATCAAGGCCTTGGTCATCTATTGAATTACGGTGTAAAACATCCTTGAAATAGTCACGCACAACTCCACTATAATCATATGCATCGTTAACTACAGAATCCCCACTTGATCGATCTCCTTCTTTCCTAGCCTCATTCTGTCGGAGTTTGGTCCCTCCCCTGCAATCATAAACATGGCGAGCAGATTCACCTTGTCGTTCTGATCCTGCATCAGTTAAAGCGATAACACCATTAATATCATATTCTTTCATGATTCTACGTCTGCGCACTTGACGACTTTTCGCTAAACTGATCCGTGCTGCTTCCACTTCATTTTGTGCCAAATTCTCAAGAATGTAGTTAGGTACAATGAAACAATGGCACTTCCCCTTCGAACAATCTTTTTTGTGCATATTTGACACTCCTTCATGATTTTTTTTTACGAACAGCTCGTCTAGTCTTCACCGTAATTCATGGTAATTAGGAGATTATCGATCCCTCAACATTTGATAATGCTATTGTTCTTATTTCTTCAAAACATTTCTATAGATTACTTTCGCCACACTTACCTCATTTCCCTCCTATTCTCTACTACTTGCAAATCTCTTTCTCAGGTATGAAAGAACAAGAAGAAAGTCATGAACATCATCATTAAATTTATTTAAAAATCCGGTTTTCATTTGAAGACCGGATTTTTAATGGATATTTGCTTACCGTTCTATATCACCTAATAAAGAATGTGTATGTTAAAAAACGGAAACTAACAATACTGACAATGCCTTTTCTAACTCTAATCCCATGAAATTAAAAAAGCTCAAAACCTAATAGTCTACAAATAAAATAAGCCTCAACTCCTTAAAGGAATTGAGGCTTTCACTAATATTTATCAATTGAGCAAGAAAGTATGGTTAAATAATACGGGTTGTAACGATGCCAGCGATTTGCTTGATTTTTTCTTCCAAGCCAGGAATGATATCGCCGTTAACTTCACCATCAATGTCAATGATCGTATACGCATATCCCCCACGGCTTCTGTTAACCATGTCAGCGATGTTCAAATTAAAGCTTGATACAGCCAGTGTGATTTGCCCAACCATGTTCGGAACGTTTTCGTGGAACGTAGCCACACGACGATTCCCTGTAAAAGGAAGGGAAGTATTTGGGAAATTCACTGAGTTCTTGATGTTCCCCGTTTCTAAAAATCCCTTCACTTGACGAGCTGCCATAATGGCACAGTTTTCCTCTGATTCTTGTGTAGAGGCACCAAGATGCGGAATTGGAACGACATTTTTCATTTTCAACACGTTTTCATTCGGGAAGTCTGTAATGAACTTGCCTACTTTCCCGCTTTCAAGTGCAGCTTCCATATCCGTTTCATTCACAAGCTCACCACGTGAGAAGTTCAAAATATGAACGCCTGGCTTCATGATGCCAAATGTTTCTTGGTTAAACATTCCTCTTGTATCATCAGTTAATGGAACGTGTACAGTAATGTAATCAGATTCTGCAAACAATTCTTCAATAGTCATGGCGCGCTGTACATTGCGAGATAAGTTCCAAGCTGTATCGACAGAGATGAACGGGTCAAACCCAATTACATCCATGTCTAAATCAAGGGCATCATTCGCCACAAGTGCACCAATCGCACCTAAACCGATTACACCCAGAGTTTTCCCCTTGATTTCTTTTCCAACGAATTGTTTCTTGCCTGCTTCTACAAGCTTTGGAATTTGTTCTCCTTCACCTTCTAACGTCTTTGTCCAGGCCACACCGGCAAAAAGGTTACGAGATGAAGCCATTAATGTTGTCAGTACCATTTCTTTTACAGCGTTAGCGTTAGCACCAGGTGTATTAAAAACAACAATTCCTTGCTCTGTACATTTGTCGACCGGAATATTATTGACACCCGCCCCAGCCCTTGCGATTGCTTTTAAATTATCTCCGAATTCTAATGTATGCATGTTAAAGCTACGAACAACAACAGCATCAGGGTTTTCACTGTCATTGTCGATTGTAAAATCGCCTTTATTGAATACATTTAGCCCGCTTTCAGCAATATTATTTAACGTTTTGATCGTTTTCACTTTTTCTAAAGTTAATGTGCTCATTTTGTTTGCTCCCCTTTTGGTTATGATAGTTCTCAAATTTCGAAATATTGACAATGTTTTTTGCCGATGAAAATCTGCATTCTTTTAAACTTCACTATCCTCTGTTAATAAACAGAAAGAGGCAAGGGATAAAAAATCCCTTACCTCTGCCCAGGCGAACGGCTACGACACTATGTGTTCCCTCGCGGTTATCCGCGTTTCGCCAGTTGCACATAGTCTTTTAATTTATTTTATTTTATCAAACTATTCAACAAACTTCAATATCAATTTAAAGGTTATTCCATTTCAGTTCCTTTGGATGAATTATTTAGTAGAATTTCCCTTTGCTATAGTTCAACTCACCATGAATGTTGGCTAAGGAAGCGGTCCTGTTCTAAAGAAACATGCGGTGAGTTTTTTAAAAGTGGTTCTACTATACTTTTGTAATCCTATCTCTCATACGCTTGCTTTAAAGTTTTGATGTCAATTTTCTTCATTTGGAGCATTGCATTCATAACTCTTGCTGATTTTTCTGGATTGGGGTCGCTTAACAGCTCAGTTAGGGCATTAGGAATAATTTGCCACGAAACACCATATTTATCTTTTAGCCAACCGCACACTTGTGCCTTCTCTTCTCCGCCTTCGGAGAGTTTTTCCCAATAAAGGTCCAATTCTGCTTGTGACTCGCAGTTGACGATAAATGATATTGCCTCTGTAAATTTGAATTGCGGACCGCCATTTAATGCTATGAATTCCTGACCCTCCAGTTGGAATTCTACGGTCATTACTGTTCCTTCTGATATCCCCTGGATTTCATGCCTTTCTTTTCCATAGTGTGTGATTCTTCCTATCTCGGAATTTTTAAAGATAGAAACGTAAAATTTCGCAGCCTCTTCGGCTTGTGTATCAAACCACAAGTTTGTTGTGATTTTTCTTATACCCATTTTAAAGCACCTCCATATGTCCTCTAAGTCTTAACAAAAAAGGATTTTTTATTCTCGCTAGGCCTAAAGCAGAAGTTACAGTTATCTTAGAGTTATCCGTTATTCAAGAATATGGCCCCATTCAAAAAGGACACCTTCTTTTTTTTCATAAAGGCGCCTTTTAATAGAATAACTACAATTGAAATAGCTGGTAATGCGGAATAATAAGCTAATGTTCTTAAACAAGCCATCGCTTATTGCAACTTGATAATTAACTGAAGCTAGTCCGTTAATTCAAAAGAGAAAAAAAGTTCCCTCTCATTAACATCTTAATCATTCCGTAATTTGCTAAGCGATTGGAAAATCCGCCCTCTGTGATGTGATTCATGTTCAATCAAATGGTACACAACCCATTCAGGTGTTACATCATATTGTTCAAGTACCCTCGGTTTACGCCAATCCGTTAAGTCCATTGAACGAAAGTGGGAAAGAAAAACTTCACGTACCTTATTAAGGCGGTAAAAATGTTCTTCTAAAGTTTGTCCCTCCATGTGGGTTAATGCTCCATCTTCAGAACGGCATTCTAACGGAAACAACAAGCGTATTTCCGAATCCCATTCAGTAACAAGGACCTCTTCATATAACCAATCTGCCTCGATCAAGGCAATGTGATATAGTAACGAGCCAATTGTTTGTCTTTCATCACTTTTTGTGTCGAGTATACTTTGGCTGACCCCAGTTAATTCTGTTATAAGAGTACGGCGAACATCTTCTAAACACCACAGCCACCGGCCAATTTCTTCTTCGTATCCTGGTAATGTAGACACCTGTAGAGCTCTTCTCTCCAAACTGATCATCCTCCTCTTATTAAAGTCTTACATTCTATTAAAAATGGGCGTTTCCTTCATTTAAATAAGAAATTCTCTTCACGTATTTCACAATCTTTTTAGAATAAGTACATGGGCTTTTAAACAACTTATCTTTATTGTCATTCAAAAAGTTACCCAATCCAATTACCTTTAGTTTTTAAACAATAATAAATACATTCTACAATTTACGACAACATTAGCACTATCTAGATAGTAATATATAACTATAATAAAATGAGTAAACGGCAAACAAATCGAAAGGTTAGGACGCAAAGCTAACAGGTCTAAGGTCAGATTGACTACGATAGCTGGGCTACCTCTTCAACGGAGGAATAGTGAATGTTACTTCAGACAAATGACAGAGTAAAAGAATTAGATAAAGAATGGATTGAACTCATTCAAATGGCTATCAAAGTAGATATACCGTTAGAGGAAATTAGGGGATTTTTATTAGAGGGTAGGCAGTAGGCCTAAGCTTTCTGTCTGACCACATTAGCGCCTATTTTATATTTTTAACTTTATTAAACTATAAAATAGATAATAATTAGCTTTAGTGATAATGAATAGGATGGTTGCTGCGGTAATTATTTTTATTATCATAGTCTAGGTATATATACTCATTAATACCGCTAGATAAGATAAAGAATAGGAGGGCAAATATGCAAAATCATGAGTTAGAACAAGTAATAAAGAATGCAGACAGAGCAATAAATAATGAAGATTTCGATCAATTAATGGATTTCTATTCAGAGGATGCTACCTTAGTTGTAAAACCTGGAACGTTAGCTAAAGGAAAAGAAGAAATACGTCGGGCATTCGTTGCCATCGCCGATTATTTTAATCATAGTTTAATTGTTAATCAAGAAAAGATGGCAATAATCGAAACAGGTGATACGGCATTAGTTGTCGCAAAAGCCCTACTGAGTGCCAATCAAAAGACTGATTCGGCGTTCTCAATGGAAAGAATGGCTACCTATGTTTTTAAAAAGGATTCTACGGGTACCTGGCGTTGCATAATTGATAATTCTTACGGTGCTGAATTACTTGAATAATTCATGTACAGAATTTGAATAAATAGAAAAATCCCACCTTCTATTAGGTTTTAGGTCAGATTTTCATTGTACAAATCTCCGAAGCAGACGTTAATAGAGCTAGAAATAAAAAAACTCCTATTATTTTATAGGAGTTCCAGATGATTTTCTGATTACCAATTCAGGCTTTAAATTTATTGTTCGATAATCAGCAGGACCGACTTCATCTACTCTTTCAATCACTAATTGTGTTCCTAAATATCCGAAGTCATAAGCAGGCTGCGAAGATACAGTCAAAAAAGGATCAAAGTCTGAAAATAATTCTAAATCGTCAAAGCAAACGACAGCAATGTCTTCTGGAACTTTAATCTTTTTTTCTCGTAAACTTTTTATAATTTTAATGGCAATGAAATTATTTGCTGCAAAAATAGCTGTTGGACGATCAGCAGGAGAAACATTAACCAAATGAGCAATTCCATTCCATTGCTTTTCTTGTTTATAATGAGTCTCTACTAGGAAAGCGGGTTCTATGTTTAAATCATTAATTTTTAACGTTTCAATATACGCCTGATACCGCTCTTTCGAAGTGGAAATCGTAAGTGGGCCATGAACCATTGCTATTCTTTTATGACCATAATCAATTAAATGCTGAAGAAGTAATTTTGTCCCTTCATAGTTATCTCCAAGTACTCTATCACACGAAACATCTTCAATTTTCCTATCTATTAATGTAAATGGGATTCTGTTTTTAATAAGTTTCTTTAAGTTTTTGGTCGATTGATCGCCTGTAGGAGCAATAATTACGCCATCTACCCTTTTTGAAATTAATGCATTGATATATTCACTTTCTTTTTCGTAGTTTTCATCTGTATTACATAAAATAAGCTGATATCCCATTTGATTAGCCTTATCCGCAGCGCCTCTTGCAACCTTTGTAAAAAAGGGGTTTGTGATATCCGTTATGATTAATGAAAGTAACTTAGTTTTTTTAATATTCAAACTTTGGGCAGCTGAATTTGGTATATAGTTTAACTCTTTTATAACAGCTTCTACTTTTTCTCTAGTCTTTTCACTGATATTTCCTTTATTATTAATTACTCTCGATACAGTCATTGGTGAAACATTCGCTTTTTTTGCAATATCGTAAATTGTCGTCACTTTTTGTACCCGCCTTTACATTTTCCCTTATATTGTATCATAAGTATAAATGGTTATTTTATACTTTAACACGCAGGCAGTCATGTTAACTCAAAAAAAGACACAGTCCTTAGTGAAGGATTGTGTCTTGCATTAGATTTAATTTTGATTAAATCCGCTTTCATCCATGTAAAATACCTCCCAAAGATGTCCGTCTATATCCTGAAAACTCCAACCGTACATGAAGCCATGATCGATGGACTCATTAAAAGGCTTTCCGCCAGCATCCAGGGCTTTATTCACGATCTCATCCACTTCTTCCTTACTTTTAACCGATAATGCCACAATTGCTTCCGTACTTTTTGCTGTATCCGGAATTTCCCTCTTGGTAAACGTTTTAAAGTAATCTTCAACCAATAACATGACATATATAGACTCACTGATAACCACACACGTCGCATTTTCATTGGTCATTTGCTCGTTAATCTCAAAGCCGATTTTTGTGAAAAATTCTATTGAGGCATTCAAATCTTTAACAGGCAAGTTTACAAAGATCTTTTCTGCTTGCACTCCCATCAAATTCACCCTCACTTGATTTATTTTATGTTCATTAACCTACTATTCGATGCCTTTTTCGATAATCCTGCTCGCAACAAAAAAAGGAGACACCGGAGTATCTCCCATCCTTATATAACAAGTACAACAAAGAGTTAACCGTTAGCGAACGATAACCCTTTCTCGGCAAGAGCACGACGGATTTGCTCCAATGCTTTAGGTCCCATACCATGTAACTGCAAGACCTCTGCTTCACTTAGCTTAGTAAACTGCTCAAGCTGCAAGTACCCAGCCCCAGCGAGTGCTCGTTGTGCAGGTTTAGCTAATCCTGTCGGGAGATCGCTTTCGTTATTCTTCATAATACTTTCTCCTTCTTCTGTTAATGACTTTATTAATAAATAGTAAATCAAGACTTCCCTTTAATTTTACTTATATTGATTTTGTGTAGGTTCGCAATAAAGTCACGATGTTTATAATGAACCGAGTCTTAATAATGAAAGGATTTCGGATTTTCTTATTTCCAGGCGGACAAATATTTCTTTCGATATTTACTATCTTCCTCGGACTCAATCAATTCCATTGCTATTTCCTTAATATGCTCATCCTTGACTTCATCGTATAATTTTTTTAAACCTACAATTATATCGTATCGAATCAAGGTATAATGTTTTTCGTTCATTCCATTTTTGAAACGTTCAATAATATGGTTGAGCAGCATTTCTCTTTGCTCTGGCCCAGCTAACCCCACCTTCCATATCGATTGTAAACTATGCCGAGCAGTAACAAATTTCGAATCCTTAGTCACTTCCCATAGCGCCGGAAAATCGCGAAGCATTCGTTTATCGGGATCACTGATTGCCAAACCAGCAAGAAACTGTGCAGCCCTCGATCTCCTGTGATTATCGGGTTCAGGTGTATCTTTTGATCAAACTTTTTTTCAAAGCTACATTTTGAAATGAACTGTTCTAACCAGCTTGTTCTTATAGGCAATAAAAAAAGGACCTTCCAAAGATCCTTTTATTCAAACAAATTCAGTTTACTTATTTTTCTCCTAAAATAGCGAGTGGACTAAATACTTCATAATGGATATGGTCTGTTGATACACTCCATTGATTTAGGGCCCCATTGATTGCTTCCATAAAAGGAATAGGTCCGCAGAAATAAAAATTAGCCTCTTTTGATGGAACGATAGATTGCAGGAAGTCTAAATCCACGTATCCTTCTTTATCGAATTGTTGAGAGGTCCGATTGGCTTCAGTTGGTGAACCATAGACGACAAATGATTTTATATGTTGATGATCATTTGCTATTTGTTGCAGATGCTCTTTAAAAGCATGTGTTTGGCTGTTGCTTGTTGCATGGATAAACGTAACCTGACGTTGTGGTTGCTTTTCTATAATGGTATTTAACATGCTAAGCAATGGTGTAATTCCAATACCGCCACTAATTAGAACGATAGGTAAATCTGTGTTATCAAGTTCGAAGTCACCTGCAGGAGCAGAGAATTGCAGCGTATCTCCAACTTGCAGCTGTCTATGTAGATAGTTAGATACAATTCCAGATGGTGCATCTCCATGGGCATCTTCACGTTTAACACTGATTCGGTAGTAATCCTTACCAGGTGAATCCGAAAGACTGTAATGGCGTATATGCGTATATTTCTCGCCGGGAATTTCCGCCTTAATTGTTAGGTATTGCCCAGCATGATAGGAGGCAATCGGTTTTCCGTCTGCAGGCTTTAGATAAAAGGAAGTTACTTCATCACTTTCTTTTATCTTTTTATCGATATTGAAGCTTCGATATCCTTCCCATCCACCAAGCTGATGTTCTGTTTCCTCATAGAGGTTTTTTTCAATATCAATAAAGGCATCTGCAATATACCCATAAGCCTTTCCCCATGCCTCTATGATTTCATCTGTGGCTGCGTCACCCAACACATCTTTTACTGCCTGAAGCAACGTTTCACCTACGACCGGATACTGTTCAGCCATGACCCCTATGGCACGATGTTTCTCAGTAACTCTTTTAATAACAGGTTTTATCTTCAAGGTTCGTAATATGTTCACCTGCGGCATAGACGGCATAGACCGCATACCCCAAGGCCTCCTGTTGAATTCCTCTTTTTTGGTTGGTTTGGTTAAAAAGGTTATACAAATCAGGCGCTTTTGAAAATAGTAATTCATAAAATCTCTTACCTATTGGCTTACTATGTTCCTTAAGAACAGGTGCAGTTGACTGAACGATTTCTATGGTCTTAGCATCAAGCATGTTAAAATGTCCCCCTCAAATCATAGGAATATATTTACAGTAAATAGTATTCCCACTCAGTAGAGGAGTAAACATGATATTTTGACCCGTTCTATCACTAACCAAACTAGATTCATTACTTATTTTTTAGAATAATCTCATGACAAACAGGAAGTGTTACTGTAATAGTTGTTCCCTTATTCGAAACACTATTTATATTAAGTGTTCCATTCATCGTTTGGATTGTCTTCACAGCTACCATTGATCCTAACCCTGTACCCTTTTCTTTGCAACTGTAATAAGGTTCACCAAAACGGTTTATTTGTTCTTTGTTCATTCCTATTCCATTGTCACTTATTTCGATAATTATGTCGGAATTTTTTACATAGGAAACAATACTAAGTTCCCCGCCGTTTGGCATAGCTTCTATACCATTTTTAATAAGGTTTAGGAAGCATTGCTTGAAATGTTGAATATTCCCACAGGTAATTCCTGGAGTTAACTGTTCTGATATATTGACTAAATTCATGTTAGCTAATGGTTTTATCATTTCAATTATATTTCCTATTTCACGGTTTATTAAAATATTATCCACTTTTTCGATTGCAGGTTTTGCAAATGCTAAGTATTCACTAATAATTGATTCTGCACTATTAAGCTCTCTAACAACATGTTGTATATATTGTTCTTTTACTTCTTGAGTAAGATCAGGAGCCTTTAGCAGTTGAACAAAACCCTTTACAACTGTTAAAGGATTTCTAACTTCATGTGAAATACTTGCAGCAAGCTGACTGACTACCTCCATTTTTTCAAGCCTTATCATTTGTGTTCGGATTAAAATCGCATCTTTTAAAATTTCCATGATATATACAGCCAAAACGATAATGAAAGGAGGGAGGATAATAAAGTAAAATACATACGCCTCCGTTATTCGAAAATAATCAGACATAACGAGTGAAATAAAGCTGGTTAGGATTCCTAGAAACAAAATTAATAGTATGGAGCTATTTAGCTTATTTTTTCTATTAAAAGTATTGAATTTTGAAGAAAACAGAGCCGTGATAATAAATATAACAATATAAACAATTAACGTAAGGAAATTGAAACCATAAAAAGCAAACCTAAGAGTTAATATTATTACAAAGAGGGCAGCCCCTACAGGCCAACCACCATAAAGTGTCCCTATTATAAAAGGAATTTGCCTGAAATCATGGACACAGTATTCATCTATATAAATAGGAAACTTCATACATAATATAATTGGAATGCTCATGCAAGCAGTAATAAGGGCCTTGCGATACTGATTTAATCTTTTGCCATGATCTAATATAGTGGAATAAATCAATATACTTACTAAGATATAAAAGAGATTATCTAATATGTTTTGATTAATATAAATAAAATTCATTGGATTCTCCTGAAAAATTAACAATAAGGACTATTATACAGAAAACAACATTAAAAAGGAGGACTTTAATATGGTAATTGTCAATTAAAGGGCGCTTTAATCGAATAAGGAAACAGAACGGCAAGATACAGGGAATGACGTAGTCTGCTCGAGCCTCTTTTAGTAATAAGATTAATTGTTGCCGTAAACTTACCAGATGAGTGAACAATAGGGTCGATTCCAGCGTACAACGAGTTTTTTCGGATGATAAGAGATCTACGTCCCAACCAGCCCCAAACATGTTTCTACAAGGAGGGTGGACAGTTTAGTTCACTGAATCATGTCCCACGCACCCGTACGTCCTACCCTTGCTGCTGATATAATAGAATCTATTAAAAAAGGTCAACCAGTAATTTTACTGGTTGACCTTATAAAACGAAAGCACCCTTTAGTTGAAGAAAAAAGCGTTATAGGGTCCAATTGATAAGCAATCCTGCTTGTGCTAATCCACCACCGAAACCATATAATAAAATCTTCTCACCATTACTGAGCTTTCCTTCACTTACTCCTTTATCTAAAGCTAATGGTATTGATGCTGAGGAAGTATTTCCATACTCCACTAAGCTATATAATGTACGCTCAATTGGAAAACCACTTCTATCACATATTGACTCAATCATTCTTAAATTTGCACTATGCGGAACAAACCAATCAACATCATTCAAATGAAATTCAGTATTTTTCATCACAGTTTGCATTCCTTTTGGAACAGTAGTAACAGCCCATTTATAAACCTCACGTCCATTTTGTACAAGGTTACCACTATTATTTAAGTCTTCACCATTTATACGTGTCGATAGGTTTGTACTATATAAATGTTTTCCGCCTGCTCCTTCCGAATATAAATGTGAAGAAATAAAACTTGGTTGTTGTTCATCATATTCTACAAGAACTGCTCCTCCACCATCTCCAAATAAAATACAAGTGGCTCGATCTTCATAGTCCATAATTTTAGATAAAGTATCAGCTCCAATAACAAGAATTTTCTTGTTTAAACCAGATGTTACTAATCCATTAGCTACATGCAACCCATAAGTAAATCCTGCACAAGCAGCGTTTAAATCAATAGCTCCAGTATTCTTAATACCTAGCTTTGCTTGGACTAAAGAAGCTACACTTGGAGTATTGAAATCAGGTGAAAAGGTACAGACAATAATCATATCAACATCTTCGACCGATTTATCATACCGTTCCATTAAATCCTTTACAGCTTTATAACTTATATCACTAGTAAACTCTTCTTCATGTGAAATTCTTCGTTCTTTAATACCAGTACGTTTAACAATCCATTCATCATTGGTTTCAACCATTTTTTCTAAGTCTTTATTTGTTAACCTTTTTTCTGGAACATAAGAACCTATCGCAGTAATACGTGCTTTAGATTTGAACATAGAATAACCACCTCGTGTTATGAATTACATCAATGTTATCACTTGTTATTAATAGCTGGTACTAATTATAAAGCAAAAAAAATCTTATGCAACTAACCTGAATCTTTAGACCTATAAGGAAAGGGTCTGCCAAATTATTAAAGTAAAGCACCAGTTAGTTGAATAAGACTTATTGAAGTATCACACTCGTTAGTGAAAGAGCTTTTCCATTTAAGGAGGATTTTGTGCTTGAGCTACTCTGTATTATTTAGAATATAGGTAAAGTCCAAAATCTTGCATAACGGAGGTGTGCCCCATTTGACGCAACATGGTAGCTATATTGCCACGGTGATATGATCCGTGAGTGACAACGTGTAGTACTGATTCAGAAATAGAAGTTTCAAGCAACCCAGCATATGGATTATCCACCACAATCAACTTATCAATATCTTTTTGACTGTTCAGAAGTGCTTTGTTTCGGTCAGATAAGTCTAGAAATATTTTTTTCATTTCCTGAATACTTTTCGTTTCCACTTCTTTTCTTAATTGATCCGTAGACCCCATTGCTTCATTCATACATTTACCTGAGATTATGTCAAACCATGCGTAATCTGTGAGATAAATGTGAGACAGCACCTTTGATACAGAAGAAAAACCACTTTGAATTTCCTGATGATAAATGTCCTGTGGAAGTTCTTTTAAACGATCAATTATAACTCCATTTGCCCACACGTGGTAATTATACATTTTTAATGCGGGGTGCGTCATATTAAATCCCCTCCATTTCCACTAGTATTTTCGTATTAAACAATTGATGCCTAAATGATAAATAATTTACCGACAAATTCTGGAAAGTAAATTTATTTATATGTTTATTCTGGTTTTAGTTAAAATAATCCTTCTTCAACTAAACTGCTCCGATAAAGAAAAAGCTAACTAAAAGACAGCTCCGATCTTCAGCTAACGCACCCGTTAGTTGCATAAGACTAATTGCACAGTTTGTGCCTTAACGACACAAAAGACATTCTCCATTCAAAAAGCCAACGGAACCGTTGGCTTTTTGTCTAAATAATTACAATTGGTTTTCGAAGTTATTGCTAGATTCATCTATAGATAATGTTAAATACTTTCTAGAGGTAATAAGATTAATAAACGAAAAACATAATGAAATCGAGGCAACAATAAATACAACTACAATGCTATATCGCTGGCCCAGTATCCCCATCATAAGAGTTGATATACCGAATGTTGCCATTATTAAAGAACTCTGTACAGCATAAACCTTAGCCAAAAGCTTTTCTCTGACTAAACTTTGGATGATTGTATGAATAGAAATCATCCTCAGTTCTTCGAAAAAACCAAATATACCAATAAGCAAAAGGGAAAGGTAGAGATTTACATTAATTCCAAATAAAAAAGTCATTAGAAAAACCATAAAGGCTCCTAACAATAGCACATTCTGAATATTTTTGTTAATGAAATCAGATTTTCTATATCCAAGTATTCCTGCTAGAAATAATCCTAATAATAAAGCAGTGTTTATATAACCCCACCACTCAGTTCCTACACGTAGCCTTAAGTCTATAAAAGGGTATAGAATGGATGATACCCAAACTGGACTAGCTATAGAACCAAAAAATAGGGTTGAATGGAGGACACGCAGCCTTTTATCTTCTGCAATTATTCTCCAGCCTTCAAACATTGAAGTCATTTTACTTCCCTTTACTGATAGTTCTTCCAATTCTTCAGACTGTTTCTTTTCTTTGACTTTAACGAATGCCAGTAAGGAGGTAGATAATACATACAAACTAAACGTCAAGATTAATAGCCCATTAGAATGCAAGAATGCTGCTAATATACCACCTGCGGCCCATCCACCCATCTGAATGAATTGATATATAGAAGACATAAGGCTATTTGCTTTTAATAAGTTTTCTTCCGAAACAAGTTGAGGTATTAATGCACTACTTGCTGGATTAGCGAAACTATCTAAAAACGTGATAAAGAAAATAATTATATAAATCGTTACAATCGTATCTTTCGATAATAATAATGATACATATAGGGTTAGCACCAGTAAGATACAAGTTTTAACTAATTGAGAGTTAAATAAAATTTTTTTTAACGTGTATCGATCTATGAGAAGTGGTGCTAATAATCCTCCTAAAAACCCTCCAAGCATATTTATTACAGGAACCAACGAAACATAAAATAAAGAATTTGTTACATTGTAAACACTTGTTATAATCGCAACAATATAAAAAACATCTCCAGCATTTGCTAAAGATTGTCCTCCCATCAATACATTAAATGATTTATTCTCCAATGCAAACAACCCCTCTTATATAATTTTCTGAGAGAAAAAATATTTGTTTACATTGGTTTCACTCCTTTGAGACTTTTAGATATATTTCACTCAATTTTGTACTTAATGTACAAATTATTAATGAATAATTCTTGTATTCATTGTGATATCGAATAATAAAAAATCTAATTAGTAAGAGAGGGGGTTTGTTTATTCAAAATGGTAATGTTTGTATAAATAATAATAGCACATAAGGTTAAGTATAAATGCTCTTTATTTTTGATTATTGAAAGAATCATACTTTCAGAGGCCGCCAATTGGGGGCCTTCTTATGGCACTAACGCACCCGTTAGTTTAAGTACAATTCATCACAATCCTTAGTAAGAAGATGGCGGAAAAGGAGCAGATAAATCAGATGTTGCTTAATGCCTGCCAAAATTCAAATCGTATTACGGTGAATTTTTTGCGTGAGGTATAAAAAAACAGCCATTCCATTGAGAAACGGCTGTATTCGAACAATAAAAGTCTCCGTTTGTTTAAGAAGAAAAATTGAAAATTTGATAATTGGTAAATATCATGAAGATTATTTAGTATTATCTATGAAAGATAAATCTAATGCCTTTTTGAGCTCATCAGGATTTTTTGAGCCTATTATAACAATGTCTCCTGAAGCTAACCTTAATTCGACACCCCCGCTTCCTGCAATATTATAAAGGCGTTCTCCATTTAGATTAATACGAATCCCCCAACCTCCAAACCGTTTTAGCGAACTAAAAGAAACACTTTTATAATCCCGAATACTTTGATAACGAAAGTCTCGGTATTCAAAATGAAAGGGGACAAATTTTATATACACCCCATCTCCACGCACTTCAGTTATCATCTTAACTTGGAACGCTAACAAGGGTATCATCAAACCGAACAAAACCCAAGCTATTACCAACCCAATATCCGACATCGGTTTGTCTCCGAATTGAATTCCGTAAATAACCTGTTGGATAAACCCCCACCAAAAAATTCCTGAAACCACAATTATCACTATGATATATAATAATTGTCTTGGTCGTTGAACTTCTCGATATAAAACAGAATCATTGTCTTTACTAATTTCTATCCACTCCTTGCTTAACCTAATATCCTTTCTTCTTATACAAATCTGCTCTTTTAGTTGAATAAGCTCCTGTAAATAAAATACCATAAAAATGTAAAAAAACCTTATTTTATTGGGAAAGCAACAATCCTTACGAAAAGAGCCTTTTATCTATTCCTCTTACTCAACTATCCTGCCCCTTTAGTTCCATAAGAAAAGGAGCTGCTGATCAGCTCCTGATATTGAAGTAAAGGTTATCCGTTAGTTGAAGAACGGGTATTTATTTCTAATGTCCCCTTAATTTCTTCATGTCTTCCTTGAGCATTTTAATTTCTTTTATTAATCCCTCTTCAATAAATCTATAATCCTTAATAATCAGGTCTAAAAACCGGTCTACTTCATCCATATCATAGCCACCAAATGCTCTTTTTTTGAAGGTCTTATCGTGAATAATCTCTTTATTCAATAGTATATTCGGATGAATTTTTTCATTAGTAGAAGGAACTTCTTCAACTGTCATAGAATCGACTATTCCCTCAGTGAAAATTAGTAAAATACTTTCTCCATCGTGATTTTCCATTCCAACCTCTATCCTTGTAAAATCAAGTTTTTGTACAGGAGACATAGAAGTTGTGGTTATATCTGTTATAAAATATTCTTCACGAATCATGGCTTGACAAACTTCATTCAATTTAGGGTAATCTTTTATATGTTCACTTAATCTTTCATATATCATAATAACCTCCATCAAATAGAACCAATTACTATTGGTTTGATTAGAAACCCGTTATTATCTTAGCATATCCTTGTAATGCTAACCTGCCCCTTTAGCTCCATAAAGAAAAAACTACCTTAAAGACAGTTCCGATCTTAAGCTAAAGCACCAGTTAGTTTAAGTGTACTTATTCACAATAATAGCAACTACCTTTAGAAATGATATTTGTATTTACATTTTACCGATTATATTTCCAACATTATCTAAGAAGTCTATATTTATGTTAGAGAAGTTTTTTTGATTTTTATTGTTCATCAATATCCAAATTCTAGTTTTTTCATTGAGCATAACAATATCTGCATCTATTCCATTAACTTTTATGGTCTTCGTTTCAGTAACTATATCTTTTGGTATGACACCGTGTAAAAGAATATCTTCATTTAACTCATCAACAACACTATAATATGAATAACCTCTATCTTCATCTTGAGAATAATATGTTTCTTTCCAACCAAATATCCCTTTTTCAAACTGTACTAATGAAACATTATTACCAACTTCAAATGGCACAAATGTATAATTACCAATTTGGTAAAATTCTTTATCGCCAATTTCATTTTGAGCAACTTCAGTCTTAAATTCGCTATTTGTGAATTTTCATCGACAGTTTTAGAACTTAGATTTACGGTTTCTATACTTGCAAATATTGCATATATAAAAATCATTGATATGACTAAAATTGAGATTGTTTTTGTACGTTTCCCCAAATTATCTCTTCCCCCATTATTATTTTTTATTTCCACTCTTAAACTTCTTGAATTAACTTATTGTTATTTTATCAGTTGTTCTTGTTAACCTAAACTGCCCCGATAGTTCCATAAAGAAGAAGCTGCCTTAAAGACAGCTCCGATCTTCAGCTAATGCACCCGTTAGCACAATAGTAGTTGAGTTAATTGACATTTAGGAAAATTACTACTGATAATAAAACAAGTATTAACATACTTTTAATTTTACTTTCCTTCCACATATCTAAAATTGAAAAGATTCCGCCTAAAATCAATAAAACAATACCAATGACTTTAATTATGCTTATGGCGAATAAAGTCCCTAAATGTGTAAAGAAAGCCCCTATTACAATAAAACCAATTGTAAAAATAAAACGCCGTGACCTAAAATCATTGATTACTGATTTTTTATCGTCAGTATTCATTTTTAAATAACCTCTAACAACCATAAAAGTTGGTATTCCCCACATAAAAATAAAAGTTACAAGAGAATCAGTATCTATATTCAATAGTTCCCTCTCCCATTCAGCATTACCATTTTACCACAAAAATCCATTATCCTACTTAAACTATCCTCCCGTTAGTTGCATAAGAACAAGGCTGCCTCAGCAACTTTCTTATTGAAGTAAAACACCTGTTATCTCTTAATAATTCACAGAAATTGAAAAGAGTAATAAGAAAGCTAAAACAACTATAATAACTACTTTTGATAATTTTATTAGCTTTACACTTTCAAATGTCTAATTTAATAAATAAAAGAAACCTATTACCCATATTCCGTCTTGAAAAATAGTAGCACTAATATTTCTAATCATATTTGAATAAAAGTATAAATCCACAGCGTTCACCCTCGTATATTAGAAGTATAACAATTGTTTCTAATTCTTATAGTCCTTCTAGATAGCCTTGTCCAACAAGGGCATAATGTTTTTCATAATCCTTATATGAAAATATCATTTTTTTTAAAAATTATTCATAAATACTTACAAATAATAAAATAATGCTATTGTTGGTGGACACAGCAGGAGGAGCTGTTTTGGGAGCTGCTGGTTTCTTTGCGAATAAACTCAAAATCCCTAATCCAGTAGCACTTGCTTTTGCAACCGGTCTTGGTGCTGCTGGTTATTTAGGTACAAATATTTCTTATGGTGTTGAGCTAAGAATTAATAAGACTTTTGTATCATCAAAGATTAGATACGTTCCGACAGGTGTAAAATATCAGTCTAAGTAAGGATGGTTTCATGAAACGAATTGACGTTGTTTTGCTATTTATGGTTGTAATTATCTCTGCATTACTGTTTATTCTTCTTCAAGGAAAATTATCTAACAACTATATAGTTTTAGTGATTTTTGGGTTTGGATTAGTTGTTGGTGGTTTGGTTAGGTTTTTCAAAAAAGGCGCCTAATTAGCCCAATGAAGTCTATTATGTTGGATAAATCAACCTACAAGCCAAATTAACCCCTTAGGTACTAATGAACTTTCAGCACCTAGGGAGTCTTGCGGGAATTTACAAAGAGGTTTATGTTTGAGAGATATCATAAAAACAAATAAAGGAGAGCACATATTAACCATGAATAATATGTGCTCTCCTTTTATCTTTTATAGAACTAACGCACCCGTTAGTTTAAGTGAGAAACATCACAAACAGAGTATTAATTCATTTTAACAATATTTTTATTTTATTTGGCTATGTTAAAGATTTTGATTGATTGAAAAAACGCAAAAGATTTGGTTACTTATGTTTAAAAATGACATTGTGATAATTTCTACTTATTAAATTTTAAGGGTGGTAGTAAATATTCTATTAGCTATTTTTTAATTTGAAAACCTATATTTAACAAAGCAGTATTCGTTTCTGTGATATGAAAAAAGTGAAACAACTTGTTTATATTTCAAGTTATCAAATCAAACTAAATTAATCCTTTTTTGCACTCAATCTTTCTAACTTTTCTTTATTAATGATAAAATACTTTCTTCCTTTTTTTTTCAATAATCCTTCTTCAAGGAATTGGTTAAGTGTGTATAATAAATGTCGATAGCTTACCCCGACGTATTCTGCCGTTTCGGTATGCTTCTCTTGAAAGCATCCATCGTTTTCTATTTGAAGAATATATTTCGCCAGTCGATTTCTGAATTCATAATCCTGCATAGCTGTGTAATGATCCGTTCTTTTAAGTAATTTATCACCTAAATATTTTGATAAATTATGGAGAAAAAGATTGTCATTTAACAGATGCTCTTTCGATGAAGCCAATGGAACCGCTAAGCAAGTGCAGTCATTTATAGCCACAACATCTTTTAAATTCTTTTCCACCTCAATCAAGGATAATTCACCAATAAAATCATCTTTCTTTAGAAACTGAATCAGCGCACGTTTTCCATTTTCGTGTACTATGTATATTTTTGCCCGCCCATCCAATAACAAAAATAAGTATTGAATATCTTCATCAAAGCGCACTATATATTCGTTAGAAGAAAACTTACAAATAAAAGCCTGATGTAAAACTGCTTTCGGAAAAGTTTCTTGAATATCATTATATATATCTACAAAATTTTCAGCGTAATCCTTCAAATTGATTTTTTCCATTATATCACCTCAATATGAGATATCTCCTATTATTATATTCTTACTTTCGATATATTACTAACAAGAGGTGGATAGGAATGAACAAATACAAACATATTATTTTTGACTTAGATGATACGATACTTGATTTTCAAGATTCAGAAGAAAAGGCTTTAAAACAAATTATTACGCGATACGGGGTGCCCTATAACAAACAAACCATTGCATGTTATAAGCGCATTAATGATGGATTATGGTATCGATTAGAGGAAGGCTTGATTTCTCGTGAAGAGGTGCTGACAACGCGTTTTTCACTTTTTTTGAAGGAATTTAATATAGATGAAAACGGAGCAAAAGTTGAAACTATGTACCGTGAGCATTTAAACCAAGGACAAAAGACAATTATCCATGCACATGAATTATTAAATGCATTAAGTAAGCAAGATTATAAATTATATATTGGAACAAACGGGGTAGGAATAACTCAAAGAAAAAGATTAGAGGGTGCCAAGCTACAAGGATATTTTGAACAACTTTTTATCTCCGAAGAAATTGGTTATGAAAAACCGAATCCCCATTTCTTTAACTATATTTTTGATGCCCTGCATACAAGCCGTAAAGAAGAATTTTTAATGATAGGTGATCGTTTAACATCGGATATTCAAGGAGCTATCAATGTCGGAATTGATTGTGTATGGTTTAACCCAAAGAGAAGCATGCCTAAATCATGTTCACCTAAGAGCACATATACGATACCAAATTTAATGCAAATAATGGACTTATTAGAGGAATAATCATGAAAAAAGTAATTCAATCGATTCTGCTCTATATAGTAAGTGCTATTGGCATTAGTCTTACATTAAAAGCTGATATTGGAGTAAGCAGTTTTAATGCGATGAATTTATCCATATCTGAATGGACTTCCATCAAAGTTGGGACAATTACATTCATTGCAAATCTCATTTTTCTAATCGGCTATATCTGCCTATGCGAAAAAAAGGATTTTAAAAAATTTACTTTGATGTTCATTTCCATCTTGTTCTTTGGAATGGTTATTAATTTTTTTCTCTATACTATTTTCGGTACGATTCACGTAGAGAATTATTTAGTAAGAATCGGACTATTTATTTTCGGTGCGGTACTAGCCGGTGGAACAACAGGCATTATTTTATCATTAGATATTATTCCTTTTCCTATTGAAAGTTTATGTTTACGAATAGCTGAATTAACAAAACGCTCCTTCTCCCAATACAGATATTGTGTCGATTTATTCTCCATTATTCTTTCCATAACAATATCACTACTATACAATTTACCAATCAATATTCGAGAAGGAACGATTATCAGCTTCTTCTTATTGTCCGGCATTATTTCTTATACACGATTGAAATTTAAAAACTATCAGCTGAAACCAAAAACTCAATAAAAAACATAACTAAAAAATAACCTCTTCCGGATAAGAATCCAAAGAGGTTATTTTTATCAAACTTATTCTAAACGATCAATCTTTTTTGTAAAACTACAGTTAAACTACCCTGCACCTTTAGTTACATAAGGAAAAGCTGCCTTAAAGACAGCTCCGTTCTATTAAAGTTTGATCATTTCTTATAGAACTAAAGCACCCGTTAGTTCATTAAGAAAAGAAAATAAATGAGATATATTAAATGACTTTAGTTTAAATTCTAGTTGTTATTCTCTAATAAAATCCAATCTTTAAAATAGACGTCATCTTTTAAGTTCAAATAGTATTTTAAAAATCTTATAAACTCTTGAGTATCTACTTCTTTATATTGATAATGGTCATAATAATTTTTGAGAAAATCTTCAGCTTTTAATTCTCCTCCATTTTCCCGAAAAACTTCCCAGAGCATTTTGGAAGATTTCCCATAAATATAACTACTCTGTTCGTTAGAAGAGTATTTATCTAATGGTAAGTTTACAGGTAAAGTAAATTCCCTAAAGAGCTCTTCATCAAAGGAAATATCATTACCTTGATTTGCATAAAACAACAAAGTAGCGAGCTCTGTTATACCTTCATCCAGCCAGGCATCGTGATAAGGATCATTACTTATAACTCCATAAAACCATTGATGAGCAATTTCGTGAACGACTATACGCTTTAGATGTTCAGGACTTTCAAGACGATTATAAATAGAACCAGCTGTTACTACACCTGGATATTCCATTCCTAATTCATCTAAGATAATATCCAGTTGCTTATGAGGATAAGGTCCAATAGTATCTTGAAAGTAATTCATTGCTTCAATAGCCATCTCGCTTATTTCTTTATGTAATTCTTTCCTTTCATCAACCCCAAATACTCTTATTGTAATGTCATCTGTCTTCTTTTGGATCACATTCGGTTCCTTCAATAATGAAATATAAAAATCTTTTAAGTTTTCCCCTTCTAAAACGCCTGTACGTTTACTTGGATATCTATCATTATCGCTGGATGAAATTATGGTTAAATCTTTTGGCAATTTGTATTGTATTTTGAAATCACTAAATGCAGTATGATAGGTCTCACCTTTAAGCCTATACGCTTCCTTATTCCATTTATGGTTTCTATATGTGGCAATCATAGGATACCATTGTGCTAAAAAATAATTATTTTCATTTTTGGTAAATCTTAAACCCTTCTCCGGAAGAGTGAATTCATACTTAATGTCCACAACTACATTTTGATTTGGTTCTAATTTTTCATTTAAAGGAACTGTTAATGTATCCTTTTCAAGATTGAACTTTACTGTTTTTCCATCAAGATTGATGCTTTCGACTTTAACAGTAGATGGTTTTTCTAAGTATGAATTAGTTTCAGTAAACATATTTGGAATAAAGTAAAATATTAACTGTTCCCATTTATCAGTAGAGATATTCTTTATTGAAGTAGTTGAATGGATTTTAAAATTCCCTTCTACATCCATTTCCATATTAATATCGTACTCAGACTCGCTACCTGGAGATAATCCTTTTGGTGAAAACTCTTCCTTACCCTGTTTAACCGTTGAAGTGCTTGGAAATTTCACCTTTTCAGTTTTATATACCATCCATATAGAACCAGATGCAATTAATAGTAGGCATATAATAATTAATTTTTTAATCTCTTCACCTCATTTCATTTCGATTTTTAACTTCGTAAAGAAAGTACTTCTTCAAAAAAATGTAAAATCCTTCTATTTTTCTTATTCAACTAAACTGCCCCGATAGTTGCATAAAGAAAATCTGCCTTAAAGACAGCTTCGATCTTCAGCTAACGCACCCGTTAGTTGAAGAAGGGTATCTTTCTCTATTTTGAAAGTATGATTTTACAAATTATCATACATGAGAAAAGAAGATAAATCGCACATTCAAATCCTATTTTTATAAACAAAAAATAAGCTGCGATTTCTCGTAGCTTATCTTCTGAAGATTATTGTTGGAATTTCAGTGAATTCTCACCGAACATTTTTTTAACGTAGTTTTCCTCTTGTAAAAAGCCTTTCTTCCCTAATTTATCGCCTTCATATTTACCGTAAGGCTCGGATAAGAAACTTACTAGGCTTTCTGCATCTTTATCAACTTGGTCAAAATTACCTTCGGCCCATTTATCTAACATTTTTTCATATCCGTCAGTTTTAGTAAGACGACTGATTTCAATAGAGTCTAATTGATTTTTCAAGTATTGGATGTTGCCTTTAGTCATTTGAGCTCTATTAATAGAATAAGGATCAACACCTCTAGGAGCATCCAATTTTCCACCGAAATTAACTTTTTGAAGTGTCATTACTATCATTCTAGCGATGATATCTTCTTCGTTGTTAACTTTACCGATTTCCTTTTGAGCTTTTTGAAGTTCTTCACTGCTAAGTTTGTAATCAACTTCTGCAGTTTGAGTATTTTCAGCATCTGCTACAATTTTGCCGTTGGGTTCATCTTGAGCTTCTGCGATAGGGCTGTTATAAGATAGAGAAGCGTAAGTTCCAAAAGCTAATAATGCTGCGCCAAGTGTTCCATACATAATTTTCTTTTTCATAATAAATTCCTCCAGATTGTACCTTGATTATTCATGCTTCATTTTAATTACTTCCTCTTATGGGCAAAGTTCACATTTACTATCATAACAGATACCTTAACTATTATCCTTGAATTGTTATTGTTCCATTTCCCAAGGGTTTTGATGACTTTTCTTTAGCTCACAGTACGAATACACTACGCTTCTTAAACTAACCTGCCCCGTTAGTGCCATAAGAAAAGGCAGCCTCAGCAACCTGCCTTATTGTAGAGTTGACACAAACTGTGAAGTAAAGGTGATGGAGAAATGGTGAAATAAAAGTGAAAAAGAAAGAGTAAGATATTACTCTTCCTTTTTGTCAATTTTATACTTATCTAACTTTAATGAAATGTCTCGAAGTAAACTGTTTCTTTCCTTTTGAGTTTTGATAAAGCTGATTAAAAACCAAGCAATAAATGCTATTGGAATCAAATAAAATAGTGTACCAGTAAGTGCCATGAAGTCTACCCAGTTCATTGTTTCTCTCTCCAATCTTTCTATTGGGAATTATAGCATAAATCCCCAGAAAAAAATTGATGAACAGTACGACTACACTGTGCTTGTGGAACTATCCTGCCCCGTTAGTTCCAAAAGAAAAAAAGCTGCCAAAGCAACTCTCTTATTGAAGTAAAGCACCCGTTAGTTGATTAAGGATATTTTATTTTTTTTTTTAACTGTTTATTTAAAAATACAAGAAATACTCTTTGAGATTTTTCCCTTTTTATAATTCTTTTTACACGCATTGTACTTTGTAAATACTGCCTAACATTTCTATTTACAAAAAACAATCGATGATATTTTTCATCTTCATATATATCTTTAAACCAAGTATGATTCTCTGATATGAGTCAGGATTTCTCAGCTACTGTCGCATATTCAGCTACTTTTGCAAAAACAGTTGTCACTAGTAAATATAGTTCCGTTACTATTAGAAGTGCCGATTTAAAATAAATAGTTTATAATTATCCTTACAATTTAATTGTTAGGGAGTGATCACTATTGTGACGAACTTTAGCATCATTGGTTCTATTATATTCATTCTTTTTATTCTATTTGTAGTAATGCTAATAAGGAAAATAATTAAATAAGTAAACCCTCTTGGAGAGGGCTTTTCTCAATACAAAAAGAGACGTCATAAAACCCGGACGTCTCTTTTTACATTTCTATATCTCGATCAATTTTTCGAGTATTCAAAGAATTTTCACCGAATCCTGCGGAAAGAATGCCTAAAAGAAAATCTAACATAGCTTAATTATCTCCCTGCTATTGAAGTAAAGCACCCGTTAGTTGAACAAGAAGATTTATGAAAAAACCGTATGCTATATTTGGCATACGGTTTAGTTTAAATGAAAAACGAGTTTTTAATTCATTAAATGTTTGACATAGCTTTCTTGATATAATCAGAAAGCTGTTTATCTATTTTATCTATTCCCAATCTCTTTCCAACTTCAGGATTCTCTTTATAATAAAGTTCTGCTGCTTTAGCCATTTCTGGATCCCTAAGAGACAACTTACTGAGAAGTTCATTCCATTGGTTTGCCAATTGTGTGACGTCTAAATCTTCAGATGGTGTTCCTTTTTCATATTCCACACGTATTTTTTCAGTAATTTCAACCCATTTACTTACATACTGCTTTCTTTCCTCTAGCCCAAGCTCTTTGAACATCTTTTCCTGTTGCTCTTGAGTAAAATATTTATCTTTATTCATATTAATCACCTCAATTAGATTTATAACTTGTTCTACTTTCACTTCCTGTTGACTGTTAAGCAACTCGTATATTCTTTCCAATCGAATACACAATTGTTCTTGTATTCGAATAGAGTCTTTTACACTTTCTAGCTGTACTTTTATAACTTTAACTGGATTCAAGTTTGGATTTCCAATCATTTCTTTGATCTCTTTCAAAGCAAACCCTAGCTGCTTAAGTGACATAATTTGTTGCAACTTAGCAATATCTGTTTCAGTATAAATCCTATGTCCCTTATCAGAAGTCTGCGAAGGAGAAAACAAACCAATTTTGTCATAATAATGGAGCATCCGAACCGTAAGCCCTGTTTGTTTAGCTAATTCTCCAATTTTCCAAGTTTTTTTATTCAGAATCAACCCCTCATTTCGTACAAATTATTTTAGCCGGCAACATTACTATACAACCTGACATTGTGTTAGGTTCAACTCCCTTTATTTATTTTTATTAAAAAAATTTATTTATTAACTCAACACGTTATATCAGTAATTTATTTCAAAGACGTAAGCCACTTTTAAATTTTATTGAATTACCCCATTATTTGAACTCCTTCTTCAACAAACCTGCCCCGATAGTTGCATAAGAAAAAAAAAGCTGCCTTAAAGACAGCTCTGATCTTTAGCTAACGCAACCGTTAGATTAATAAGAAGTAACTTTTATGTTTACCTTTTCAGAAAAAATCTTGGAGGTGAACCAACCTCTTGTTCTGCTTCAAAGTAAGCAAGTGAACCTTCAATACACGAAACAATAGAAGGCATTCCATAGCCAACTACTTTCTTTAAGGCTTCATTTAAGGATAATTTTTTACCATCAATTTCTTCGTTCCATGAAATTACATAACACTCATTTGGTGCACCTTGTTTTTTAAGTAAAGTAGCAATTTCTTGATAATCGGAATTAGGCGTTGGTATTTCAATCATATATTCTGGAATAAGTGTTTTGTTATAATCGTGGCAAAGTCTGTTCAATGCCTCTACTCTTTTCCTTTCTGATGATAGTTCAAATATAACTCTATCTTGTATTCTTTTAGAAAAGAACCTTTTTACAATTCTTTTTTCTTGTTCTTTATCCATTATGACCTCCGATACACTGCTTGTTTGTATTAATCATAACAAAATCCTTATTGAACTAACCTGCCCCGTTAGTTCCATAAGAAAAAGCCGCCTTAAAGACAGCTCCGGTCCTCAGCTAACGCACCCGTTAGCTGAATAAGCGAGTATTACAAACTTGTTCTTATATTATTTTTATAAATGTCCACTTTATTTACTGTAAAATTCAATAATTGATTTTTTCCATTGATTTCAAGAGCAATATTTATTGATAAAGGTAACTGAATTTTTTTAACTACATCTTCTAAGGCATAGTATTCGTCTTCTCTTTTGTTATAAAAAACAACTGAACTAATAAATAATTCATCATCTTCAATATCAAGACTGCACATCATTGGAAACTTTTCACCATCATTTGTTGATAATTCCCCTGATATTATCGAACCATTTAGTTCTTCTGTGAAATTTTTTGTTTCTGATGGTCTTACCCAAGTTTCGTCTTGGTCTTCATTTTCCTCTTCATCTATTGCCCATTCCCATATCGGACTTTTTTTAAAGTCCTCAATGGTTAATTCATCAACTGGTTTACTTTTACTCATAATTACTATCTCCTTTGTTGCCCGTATAACGGATTAATTCTATATGGTAACAAATAAATCCTTCTTCAACTAAACTGCCCCGTTAGTTCCGTAAGAAAAAGGCTGCCTTAGCAACCTCCCTAATTGAATTAGGAATGAATATAGTATTCTTTTAAACTGAT
>NZ_JBNNTG010000026.1:0-93794 GCF_050278525.1 Peribacillus sp. NPDC096540
AAACGAATCAGGGAAATGACCTCGAGAAAATTACCGATACCCATGAAACTCCGAATAAATAAGTTAAAGCAATACCTTAGAGGTTGGATGGGGTATTTCGCCCTCATTGATACTCCGAACGTATTGAAGAATTTAGATTCATGGATTCGAAAAAGACTCAGATGTGCCTATAAAAACAATGGAAATTGCCAAGAACGAGAGTGAGGAAACTTAAGGGATTAGGCGTCCCATTTGGAAAAGTATATGAATGGGGAAATAGCAGAAAGGGTTATTGGCGCATAGCGCATAGTCCTATTCTAGATAAAACCCTTAATAATGTTTATTGGCACCAACCAAGGGTTAGTAAATCTATATGAACGATATACAAAACTACGTCAGACTTAAACTGAACCGCCGTATACCGAACGGTACGTACGGTGGTGTGAGAGGTCGGAGGCTAGGCGCCTCCTCCTACTCGATTTATTATCCAGCTACATTTTCAGTAAACTGACTATTGTAAAGATCTGCGTAGAAACCATTTACCTCTAATAGTTCTGAATGCGTTCCTTGCTCAATCACCTTTCCTTGATCCATAACCAGAATCAAATCTGCATCCTTAATGGTTGAGAGACGATGGGCAATTACAAAACTAGTCCGTCCTTGCATCAGTCGGTTCATCGCCTTTTGGATAAAGACTTCGGTCCGAGTGTCCACACTCGACGTCGCTTCATCCAATATCATGATTGGTGGATCTGCAAGGACAGCACGTGCGATTGTCAAAAGCTGCTTTTGTCCTTGTGAGATGTTCGAGGCTTCTTCGTTTAAGACTGTATCATAACCATCTGGTAGTGTTCGAATGAAGTGGTCGGCATGTGCCGTACGAGCAGCTGCGAAAATTTCTTCATCTGTTGCTCCATTTTTTCCATAAGCGATATTGTCTTTAATCGTACCATTAAAGAGCCACGTGTCTTGAAGCACCATCCCAAAGTTCTTTCGAAGGTCATTCCGAGACATATTCCGTGTATCAAGACCATCAATCTTTATCTTTCCGCCATTGAGTTCATAAAATCTCATCAAGAGATTTATCATTGTCGTTTTTCCAGCACCAGTCGGTCCAACAATTGCGACCGTCTGTCCAGACAAGACATCAATGTTCATATCTTTAATTAATAAGTCTTCTCCATATCCAAAGTCTACATGTTCAAAAGTTACAGCGCCATTTGCTCTCTTTATACTAGTTGTCGTTTTTTCTTTCATTTCCTCTTCTTCATCGAGTAGCTCAAAGACACGCTCAGCTGCTGCAACCGTCGACTGAATAATGTTTGCGATGTTAGCTGTTTGTGTGATAGGCTGGGTGAACTGTTTTGAATATGTGATAAATGCTTGAATATCACCAATTGAGATCGAACGTTGCGTTACCAATATCCCACCGACAACACTAATAAGGACATAGCTCAAATTTCCGATAAAGAACATCATGGGCATGATGATACCAGATATAAACTGTGCTTTGCTTCCCGCTTTATACAATTCTTCATTAACCATATCAAACTGGGCGCTAGCCTTTTTTTCATGTCCGAATGCTTTTACGACTTGATGACCAGTATACATTTCTTCAATGTGCCCATTTAATTGTCCGAGTGTACGTTGTTGATTAGCAAAATGTTTTTGGGATCTTTTTAAAATGGGCCGGATTGCAAATATTGACAAAGGTAAGCTGACAATCGAGATTAATGTCAATAACGGGCTAATCGAAAGCATCATAATGATAATCCCTAAGATAGTTACAATTGATGTGATGAACTGCGTTAAGCTTTGTTGAAGGGTGCTCCCGATTGTATCAATGTCATTTGTCATTCGGCTTAGCGTTTCTCCGTTTGGACGTCCTTCAAAATATTTGAGAGGAAGTTTTTCAAGCTTTTTATTAACATCTTCCCGAAGATCATATACTGTATCTTGTGCAACACTAGACATAATGTATTGTTGTACATAGTTGAAAAGGCTGCTTAAGACATACAGTCCAGCAAGTAATAGAAGAATCTGGCCAATTTTATCAAAATTAATAGCTGCTCCTGGAATTCCTTGAAATTTCCCGTAAGCTCCTTCGAATAATTCCGTAATCGCCGTTCCCATGATTTTTGGTCCGACAATCATGAAAATCGTACTCATGATTGCAGCGAAGAACACGGCAATCAATTTGTTGCGCCGCGGTTTTAAATAGGCTAAGAGACGTCTTAGTGTTCCTTTAAAATCTTTTGCTTTTTGACCCATCATCATCATGTTTCCGCCACCAGGACCATGCCCCATCTGACCTCCGCTTTGAGGTTTTTTTTGATTACTCATGCAATTTCCTCCTCTGAGAGCTGTGATAAGGCGATTTCACGGTATACGTCGTTTGTGCTAAGCAACTCTTGGTGTGTACCCATACCTACAATGTGTCCTTCGTCTAACACGATGATTCGGTCAGCGTCTACGACTGTACTAACACGCTGTGCAACAAGTAACACCGTCGCATTTTTTGTTTCATCTTTCAGGGCTGCACGAAGGTTGGCATCTGTCTTAAAATCAAGTGCAGAAAAACTATCATCGAATATATAAATATCTGGTTTTCGAATAAGAGCTCGCGCAATCGAAAGTCGTTGTTTTTGTCCTCCTGATAGGTTTGAGCCGCCTTGTTCGATTTCTGCATGATAACCGTCTTTCATGTTACTAATAAAATCTTCTGCTTGCGCAATACGAGCCGCATGCTCAATTTCATCCTGTGTGGCGGTTTGTTTTCCAAAGCGAATGTTTTCAGCAATAGTACCCGTAAAAAGGATGGCTTTTTGTGGCACAAAGCCAATTTTTGAACGAACTTCATCTTGTGATGCCTTACGAATATCAACACCATTGACGCGAATAGCTCCACTTGAAATATCATAAAAGCGAGGGATTAAATTGACGAGCGTTGATTTCCCTGAACCTGTTCCACCGATTATTGCAGTGATTTCACCAGGTCTCGCAGAAAAACTAATATCCGATAATGCAGGTTCTTCTGCTCCTGGGTAACTGAACGTCACATGTTCAAATTCCAGTTTACCGTGTTCACGATCTGCCTTTTCTGTTCCTTCATCTAGGAATGACGGTTTCATGTCAAGGACTTCGTTTATCCGCGTTGCTGACACAGCAGCACGTGGAACCATAACGAACATCATGGAAGCCATAACAAGTGCGAACATAATTTGCATCACATATTGGATAAAGGCCATTAAGTCCCCGATCTGCATACCGCCGTTATCAATTCGAACTCCACCAAACCAAATGATACCAACAACCGTCAAGTTCATGACAAGCATCATTATAGGCATCATAAACGCCATAACTTTATTTACTTTAATCGAGACATCTGTCAATTCTTTATTCGCTTTCTTAAGACGTTCCTTCTCTTGGGTTTCACGATTAAAGGCACGAATGACGCGAATCCCAGTTAAATTTTCTCGTAATACAAGATTCAACCGGTCTAATCGTTTTTGCACCGTTTGAAAAAGAGGCACACCTTTATATAGAATAAGCAGGATTGAACCAATCAACAGAGGCATGGCGACGACAATAACAAGGGATAATTTGGCATCCTTCGAAACGGCCATAATCACTCCACCGACTAGCATAATAGGTGCACTGATAACCATACGAAGCATCATAATAACCACTTGCTGGACTTGTGTTATATCATTGGTCGTCCGTGTAATTAGTGACGCGGTACCGATTTCGTCAAATTCTTGTAACGAAAATTTTTCAACATGATTAAAGACTTTCAGGCGGACATCGCGTCCCATTCCCATTGCTGCTTTTGACGAATAGTAGCTTGCGATAATAGAAGCACAAGCGCCAAGAGCTGAAACTAACAGCATTATACCACCAATTTTCCAAATGTAGGATGTGTCTCCAGGAACGACACCTTTGTCAATAATATCGGCCATTAGTGTAGGTAAAAAGAGGTCCGACATTGATTGAACAAAGACTAGACCGAAAACTGCCAAAATAATCCACTTATAAACGGATAAATTTTTCAGTATTTTTATCATTTTGTACACTCTCCTTGTTCTGTTGCTTGTGCTTCTAAATAGTTTGTAATTTGAAGATGCGTTTCAAGCAACTCTTCAAACTGTTCTTCAGTAAGCAATTCAATGACCGTTTGAAAGATTTGGTGAATACTGCCTTCATGCATATGAACCGTTTTTAACAAATTTTTTCCCTTTTCGGTGATTGACAACTGGATTTCACGCCGGTTGCCCTCCACATGCTCACGATGGAGCATGCCTGCTCGAACGAGACCATCAACAGATTGGCTCAGTGTGCTTTTTGGAAGAAATGTTTTCTCCCCAACGTTTTTTTGCGTCATCTCTTTGTGAAGGATAATGGTCATCAAAATAGAATATTGTGGAACTGATAATCCATTTTCTACTGCTGTTTTTTGAACGAATCGCATAATATTTTTCTGCACGTTCCCAAATGAACGTAATAGTTGTACTGAACGCATAAATTCTTGATTTTCACTCTCCACTCAACATCACCATTCTTCCTCTTCTGAACTGTTCCATAACGAACAGTTCATTTTATGAATTATTTAAATTTACATCTATTTTTCCGCTTAGTCAAGAAAAAACAATTGCATCATTTCAGTGTGTATCTTGCCCTTAGTGCTAACATAAAAAGCAAGTTTTAAACTTCAGTCAAGGTCTAAATTCTTTTAACAAAGAAGGTAAGGGATTTCTCTAGTAACTCGATTAATCGTTTAGGTATAGAAACAACTAGTTCAATAAGGATACAGCTTGGCACAATTTTGTTTTACAATATTAAACTACGTAATTAAGTGAATTTTTTTATAGTATATAGAGCTCTCTATTGACCAAAGTCCGTTTGCTACCCTAGAAAGTGTTATGAAAGTGGAGAAGACTAGTGATAAAGCAATGCTTTTAACGATGCCTTATGGATTGTTTGTGATTTGCTCTTAATTCAAATAGACAAGAAAATAATCTGGTTAACAAAGTGGAATTAGTTGAAAATATGAGATAAAAAGTGTTAGGATAATATTGCATTAAGTTAGTACCAGGTAATAATACTAGATGATAACGTAAATGAGAATGTAATGGTGTTAAATGGAAGATTTATTACATAATAGAGATTTTTCATCCATGGAGGATAGATAACCAAATTTTGTCGAGACAGACAAACAAACAGTTAAAAAGAAAGTATTGTGATTTATGATACAGCGCTCCGTATTGCATTTAAGGGTGCCAGTATGAGGACTAACATTCGGTTTTAAAAGAAAAAAGTTTTAATTATTAGGAGGGATGATGACGTATGGTTGAAAACCGTCATCTACAGGCAGGTCTCAGTGATGATAAAGTGCTTGGGATGTATAAAGTGATGTTGTTAGCAAGGCGGATAGATGAGCGGATGTGGTTGTTAAACCGATCTGGGAAAATCCCATTTGTTGTTTCTTGTCAAGGACAAGAAGCCGCTCAAGTAGGGGCTGCGTTTGCATTAAATCGTGAAAAGGATTATGTCCTTCCCTATTATAGGGATCTTGGAGTAGTGCTTGCGTTTGGGATGACTGCTAAGGATTTAATGTTATCCAGTTTTGCAAAAGCAGAAGATCCTAATTCAGGGGGTCGTCAAATGCCCGGTCATTTCGGGCAAAAAAAGAATCGTATCGTGACTGGTTCCTCGCCTGTTACCACTCAAGTACCACATGCTGTTGGAATTGCACTAGCTGCAAAAATGGAAGGGAAAGATATCGTTTCATTTGTTACTTTTGGAGAAGGTTCATCCAATCAAGGAGACTTTCATGAAGGAGCAAATTTTGCTGGCGTTCATAAACTCCCGGTTATCTTGATGTGCGAGAATAATCAATATGCCATTTCCATTCCGATTGAAAAACAGTTAGCGTGTAAAAAAGTATCAGATAGGGCCATTGGTTATGGCATGCCAGGAGTAACGGTTGACGGAAATGATCCGATTGAAGTTTACCAGGTTGTAAAAGAAGCCGCGGAAAGAGGCAGGCGCGGTGAGGGGCCAAGCTTAATAGAAACGGTTTCATACAGGTTAACACCCCACTCGAGCGATGATGATGACAGTATGTATCGGTCATCTGATGAAGTGGCAGAAGCAAAAAAAATAGATTCGATTATTACATTTGGTGCCTATTTAAAAGCAACAGGGGTCCTAGATGATCAACTTGAGAAACAAATTAATGACGAGATAATGGACGTTGTGAACGAAGCGACTGATTATGCAGAAAAAGCTCCATATGCAAATGAAGAAACGCTATCGAAATACGTTTATGCAGATTAGTAAGGAGGAAAGAAGATGGCTGTAATTTCTTATATAGATGCAGTGACAATGGCTATACGTGAAGAAATGGAACGCGATTCCCGTGTATTTGTACTAGGTGAGGATGTAGGAAAAAAAGGCGGCGTTTTTAAAGCAACAACAGGTTTATACGAACAATTCGGAGAACAACGGGTTATTGATACTCCGCTTGCTGAATCAGCCATAGCAGGCGTTGGCATTGGTGCAGCTATGTATGGAATGAGGCCGATTGCAGAAATGCAATTTGCTGATTTTATCATGCCTGCAATCAACCAAATTATTTCGGAGGCTGCAAAAATTCGTTATCGCTCTAATAATGACTGGCAATGTCCAATAGTCATTAGAGCTCCATATGGCGGCGGAGTCCATGGGGCGCTATATCATTCACAATCCGTAGAAGCTATATTTGCCAATCAACCAGGGCTGAAAATTGTCATGCCATCCACGCCATATGATGTGAAAGGGTTATTGAAAGCAGCTATTCGCGATGAAGACCCAGTTCTTTTCTTTGAGCATAAACGTGCATATCGCCTAATTAAAGAAGAAGTACCGACAGATGATTATGTATTACCTATTGGCAAAGCAGATGTAAAGCGTTACGGGGAGGACGTTACAGTTATTACTTACGGCCTTTGTGTTCATTTTGCGCTTCAGGCAGCTGAAAAATTGGCCAGTGATGGGATATCTGTTTATATACTTGATTTACGAACAATTTATCCATTAGATCAAGAAGCCATTATTGAAGCAGCATGCAAAACTGGAAAAGTTCTATTAATTACAGAAGATAATAAAGAAGGAAGCATTATTAGTGAAGTGTCAGCCATTATTGCAGAAAACTGTCTTTTTGATCTGGATGCACCAATAATGAGACTCGCCGGCCCGGATGTTCCAGCCATGCCATATTCTCCGCCATTGGAAAAATCTTTTATGGTGAATCCTGAAAAAGTGGAAAAGGCACTGAGGGACCTTGTTGCCTATTGAATGAACCTTAAAATAGAACAAACAAAGCATCCTCCATCTGGGGGATGCTTTGTTTGTTCCCGTGATTGATCATGCCGATGAAAAACCAATTAAGGAAATCGCCAAGGATGTCCGTGAACTTGACCAAAAAGTACGCATGAATAAAAAATCATTGAAACGGCATTTGATTTTACTCGAATCTTATACGTTGAAGCAAGTCGGCAAAATAAACTATACCAGTATTTATTGAAGACTAGACTACAGGCTACAGAGATTCGTATAGACCAAGCACTTGAAGAGTATTGTAAAGGAAATGGAAAAGGTGAATTTTATATTAGTTCACATAATACGGATTATAATCATTAAGGCCTTTAATAGTGTTTATATTGGGGTTGAATCTTAAAAATGAACTTAAGTCTAGCAACTATAATAAGGTTGCCAGGCTTTTTTTTCGATAAATAAAGTCAACTATAGAAGCGTGAAAAACTAATCCGTTTGATTACGCTAGGGAGGGCACATAATATCTCCCCCGATTTCTTTTATTCAGTTGTGATTTTTGATGAATTTTCACTTCGTAAATATATATTGATCGAAATGCGTGGTATTATATGGTAAAGGATTCTAGGTAAAGGAGCTTAAGATGAATACTGGACAATTCTCCAATAATAAACTATTAGATATAGTGTTTGAAAGTACATATTATGGAATTGTAATTGTCGATAGTAATGGGAAAATTCAATACATTAGCAATAAATATTGTGAATTTTTAAATGTTGAACGCGACAGAGTGATTGGTGAACATGTGACGAATATAATTGAAAATACAAGGCTACACCTTGTAGTGCAAATAGGTAAATCGGAAATCGCTGATATACATTTTCTTCGTGGTGATTTTGTTATCGCCAATCGCATTCCTATAATCGAAAATAATGAAATAATTGGTGCAATCGGGACAATAATGTTTCGTGATCTTGATGACTGGAATAAAATGAATAGTCACATTAAGGAGATACTGACAAAACATAATTTTTACAGAAATGAAATAGATGTTACAAATGGAGTAAAGTATTCCTTACACAACTTAATTGGAACTTCTCAAGAAATACAACAGTTAAAAGAACGTGTGAAAAGGTTGGCTAGAGGTGATATCTCTGTACTAATTAGAGGAGAAAGCGGTACAGGCAAGGAAATAATAGCACATAGCATTCATCAGTTAAGTGGAAGAAGCGACAAACCGCTTGTGAAAATAAATTGTAGTTCAATTCCGGAACACTTGTTAGAATCTGAACTTTTCGGTTATGAAGAAGGTGCCTTTACAGGGGCAAAAAAGGGAGGTAAAATAGGAAAGTTTCAATTTGCTGATGGTGGAACGGTTTTCCTTGACGAAATTGGTGATATGCCTCAGCAAATGCAAGTCAAGTTATTAAGGGTCCTTCAGGAGAAAGAGTTTGAGCCTGTAGGTTCGCTTTACCCAAAAAAACTAAATGTTCGAGTGATTGCTGCAACAAATCGCCCTTTAGAAAAATTGGTTGAAGAAAAGCTATTTCGTGAAGACTTATTTTATAGAATTAATGCTGTCCAATTATTTGTTCCTCCTTTAAGAGATAGAATTGAAGATATCCCTTTACTTGTAGATTATTTTTTTAAAAAAATCACATCTCGAATAGGAAAACGAGTAACCTCCATACACCCTGAGGTGATTTCAATAATAGAGCAATATAACTGGCCAGGGAATATCAGAGAACTAGAGAATGTGATTGATGCAGGTGTTCATCTATCAAATGAAGAGGTAATGGGAAAGGATGCTTTACCTGATTATCTAAAACTTCATAAGGTGAATATGAAAGAATTAAGTTTAAAGGATTGTGTAGAGGAAACAGAAAAGAAGGAAATCGAAAGAGCGTTAAGGAGGTTTAAGTTTGATAAAAAAAGGGTTGCGGAAGCTCTTGGGATAGGGAATTCTACCCTTTACGATAAAATTAGAAAATATCAGATTTCTGACCAATAAAAATAAATCCGGGATTTCAGAATTCATTCCGAAATCCCGGATTTATTTTTTAATTTCCGTATTAATGTTGATATAGTTCACATTTAAGGTGAAACAAGGCTATAAAATATGAAAATCAATGAATGAAAAATCAACTGATCTTACTTCAGTTGATTTTTTTTAACTTATTTTCCGAATAATCGGAAAATAAGTTATTGGGTTTTCCTCGATTATTAAGGACAGTAAGTCAGTAAGGATTTTTTCCGTTTTGGAATGAATCTTGCATTCAAAATTAGAAGAAAGGAGGAAAGAAAACGATAAAGACGAGGGGGCAATTTAATAGCATGTAAGGGGGCCTCGTTTAGAAATTTTGAGAATTGATTTGAACATTATTGAATTTAGCGGCCTAAATTTTGTCTGTTATTTTTAAATTGAAAAGGAGGAATTTCATTGGATATCGGTTTTATCACAAGAAAAATGGCGAATGATTTAAATAATATAAATCCTAGAAAAATAGCAATAAAAGAAGAAGTAGGAAAGTCGATGACGTACATGGATCTCCACCTTATATCAAATGCGTATGCAAACAAGCTTTACGAAATTGGAGTGCGAAAAGGGGATCGTGTCGGTATTTTACTTTACAACTGTCTCGAATATTTTAGTCTATATTTTGCCATTGCGAAAATCGGTGCGATTGCAGTTCGACTTAATTTTAGGCTTTCAAGTGCTGAGCTTGAGTATGCATTAAATGATTCACAGACAAAAATATTGTGCTTCCATTCTAACTTAGCCAATCAGCTGGAATCAGTTTGTAATCATGTTTCTGTTGAGCGTTATTTTTGTCTTCCTCATAGAAATGCCTCAACCCCAGGTTGGTCTGAGTCATGGAGTGTTTTAGAAAGTGGTTCGGTAGATGAGGTCAAAGTCGATAACATTAAATTAAACGATCCAGTCATGCTTATGTACACATCAGGAACAACGGGAAGACCTAAAGGTGCGATTTGGACTCATGATACAACTTTCTGGTTTTCCACGATACAAGCACTGAAATGGAAATTTACAGGGCGAGAAGTTGCGATGACGACAGGACCACTATACCATGTTGGAGCGATGGAAGATATCGCACTTCCCACGCTACTGATGGGTGGAAGGGTAATAATTACAAAAAGCCAAGAATTCGAGATTGAAAGAATTCTTTCCGTTATTGAAGAGGAAAATGTGACCGATTCTTTTTTATTTCCTTTCATGATTTATGAAATGCTAAATTTGCCTGAAAATGAAAAATATCAGCTAAAATCTTTAAAAACTATTTATACAGGTGGTGACCCGCTAATGCCATGGGCACTAGAACAATTAAAAAAGAGGTTTCCTCAAATTGGAGTTGTACAAGTTTATGGGTTAACTGAAGGACAACCAATTGCGGCTTCGCTTGAACCTCAGGATGCTTTTACAAAAGGCCATACCGTTGGAAAGCCAATGCCACTTACAGAAATTAATATTATCGATGAGGATGGAACGCCTTTGCCTGTTGGTGAAATTGGTGAAATCGCTATTAAAAGTCCAGCGGTTTCTGAGGGTTATTGGAGGAAACCTGATGCCACAATGGAAACATTTGTGAATGGGTGGTGTAAAACAGGAGACATGGGAAAATTCGATCATGATGGGTATCTATCAATTGCAGGCAGAAAAAAAGATATGATTCGAAGCGGTGGTGAAAACATTTACTCAGCGGAAATTGAAGATGTCTTATACCGCCATGAGGAAGTGAAGGAAGTTTCTATAATTGGTATACCTGATCCGAAATACATTGAGGCTGTATGTGCTGTTATTGTTAAAAAAGAAGGAGCCAAACTTACGGAGGAAGATGTCGTTAATTACTGTAAGGAACATCTTGCTAGCTACAAAAAACCTAGAAAGGTCACATTTGTTGATGAAATACCACGTACCCCATCCGGTAAGGTTCAAAAGTTTATTCTCCGAAAACAGTTTAGTGGTATGGAATAAATAAGGAATTTCTGAAAGGTTAAAAAAGGTACTATAAAAAGGTTTTGTGAATACATTATTTCACTTTGTTTTAAAAATGCACATAACCACAAAGGATTCTATCATAGGGTTTATCCACTGATGTACGTTTTTCAACAATGCCAGAGCATCTGGAACCCACAAGTACACTTTAGGTTGAGGAGGAAAACCGATGAAGAATAAGGATCAAGTTGTTTCATGGTCAAAACAGAGTAATATTGCAACGATTATTATTGATAATCCACCTGTTAATGTATTAAGCGCAGATGTTATAGAACAATTGAATATAGCGGTAGATGAAATTGAAAGCGATTACAATATTAAGGTCATTATCCTTACCGGTGAAGGCGAAAGAGCTTTTGTTGCTGGAGGGGATATTAAAGAATTTCCAGCATGGATTGGAAAAGGAGTGGAAGAAGGAAAGGGGAAATCACTTTGGCTTCAGGAACCACTTAATAAAATTGAACGTTTATCTCGACCAACTATAGCTGCACTCAACGGATTAGCATTAGGTGGAGGATGTGAACTTGCCTTATGTTGTGATATACGAATTGCGGAGGAACAAATTAGGATTGGGCTTCCTGAAATTAAATTGGGGTTGTTTCCAGGTGCAGGAGGAACTCAAAGACTTCCTAGACTGATAGGTAAAGCCAAAGCAAAAGAAATGATCTTTATTGGAGAGCCTCTGAATGCAGAAGAGGCCAAACAAATAGGGCTTGTTAATCATGTTGTGCCAAAGGGGGAATCTTTAGAAAAAGCAATGGAAATTGCAAAATGTATTTGCAATTATTCTTTACAATCTTTAACTTTTGCAAAGCATTCTATTGATTATGGTTATGAACAAACACTTGAAGATGGGCTCGTGATTGAAGCTGAAAATTTTGGTCATGTTTTTCAGACTAAGGACGTTAAGGAAGGCGTTGAGGCCTTTATTAATAAAAGAGAGCCAAATTTCGTTGATCAGTAATCCCTCATGAAAATAAAGTTATTTAAAAGAAACAATGGATTCATTCGGGAAATTATTTAGAGTTTTTTACTATATGTGCACAAGAAAAGTGAACTATAATGCCGAAGAAGCTTTGGGGCAATGCAATCAAAACAGCACAAATGATAACTTATTATACTTAGAGAAAAAGGGGGAAATCAATATGGATGTAATGATTATTATTATTTCACTAGGATTACTTATGTTTCTAGCATATCGAGGATTTTCTGTTATACTTTTTGCACCATTGTGCGCTTTGTTTGCTGTATTTTTAACGGATCCTGGACATGTTTTACCTTTCTTCTCTAATATATTTATGGTTAAGTTGGTTGAATTTGTTAAATTATATTTCCCGGTTTTTCTACTAGGTGCTATTTTTGGGAAAATGGTTGAAATAAGCGGTGTTGCAAAGAGCATAGCTAAAATTATTGTCCGTTTTATCGGGGCTAAACAAGCCATTCTAGCCATTGTAATAATGGGAGCAATCCTGACTTATAGCGGAGTTAGTTTGTTTGTTGCAGTGTTTGCCATCTATCCATTTGCTGCTCAGCTGTTTCGCGAGGCTAATATCCCAAAGCGTTTAATTCCTGCGACAATTGCAGTTAGTGCTTTTACCTTTTCCATGGATTCACTTCCAGGGTCTCCGCAAATTCAGAATGTCATTCCAACGGGATTCTTTAGAACTAATATCTATGCTGCACCGACATTAGGAATTATTGGGGCAATATTTATCATTTCCTTGAGCCTTCTATACTTAAATCATTGTCGACATAAGGCAGCTAGAAACGGTGAAGGGTATTTTGGAATTGGAGATAAAGCTATTGATAGGGAAGCTGCTGAAGCAGAAATGGCAGCTAGTTCTGCTATATCGGTGGAAACGACTAATAAGTTGGGAAGGGATTCTGAAAAAGCTATAAGTAGAAAAGACTGGCTTGCTTTTATTCCGTTGGTGTTAGTCGGAGTGGTGAATAAGTTTTTTACTGAGTCTTTTCCTCTTTGGTATGCCAAAGGATTTGATTTTGCTACTATTGGGTTAAAAGATTATGGAAATGTTGATATGTCTAAAGTTATTGGTGTCTGGTCTGTAGAGATGGCTCTTATTCTCGGGATAATAGCAATCGTCTTAATAAACTTTAAAGCTGTAAAATTAAATTTCAAATCGAGTATTAATATAGGCATTAGTGGAGCATTGCTTGCAACCATGAATACGGCAACCGAATATGGTTTTGGGGGTGTGATTGCAGCTTTACCCGGCTTTACTGTGGTACAAGATTATCTAACTGGAATGTTTTCGAATCCTTTAATTAATGGGGCGATCATGACAAATGTTTTGTGCGGCATTACTGGTTCGGGATCTGGTGGGATGAGTATTACGTTGAGTTTAATGGCGGATACGTATATACAAACTGCTGCTCATTTTGACATTCCGTTGGAAGTTTTACATCGTGTCATTGCTATGTCAGCAGGTGGATTTGATACTTTGCCACATAACGGAGCTATAATAACTCTTCTAGCTGTTACGGGACTCACACATCGCCAGGCATATAAAGACATTTTTGTTATTACCATTATAAAGACACTTGCTGTATTCTTTGTAATTGGTATATTCACCTTGTTTGCCATCGTTTAAATATTTGCCGTTGTGAATAGGAAAATACATTTCGATTTCTAGCTTTAAACGCTATTTACATGGAATAATACGTCTTCTATATGAAAATATTTGTGTTGATTTTAAGAACTATCACTAAATTATATAGTCTATAGTATTTGATATCTGAATTTTCCGCCTATTGATTTAATCCCAAATAAAAGGAGAATGAAATAATGTTTAATAAATATTTCCATCAATATGAAATCGGTGAAACGTGGGTGTCGAAAGGACGTACTATAACCGAGGCAGATCTAGTAATGTTTTCTGCATTTAGCGGTGACTGGTTTCCCCTCCATACTGATAAGGAGTATGCAGCAAATACACAATTTAAGCAACGGATAGCCCACGGAATGCTTATACTTTCGGCTGCAACCGGCTTATTTCATTTTGAACCAGGAATCGTCGTTGCATTTTATGGCTTGGAGAAAGTTCGATTTATAAATCCTTCCTTTATCGGGGACACGATACATGTAGAATTAAAGGTGATTGACCTTTTTGAAAAGGGCTATCAAGGTGTTGTAACAGTCATCCAAGAAATAAAGAGACAAAACGAAGAAACTGTAGCCATAGCCAATATGAAAATAATGGTCAATTCTGATGCCGATGTAAAAATATAGTAATCATTTGATTTATTAGGCGACAAACTTAAAAATATTTGAGCAGGTAAAACGAGTTTTGGACTATTTTCACTATCATTAGTCTAGTCTATCGAATTAGCTTATGAGTATAAGAGGAAATTCGAAGTAAAAGTATTACCCCAAAACTTGGCACAGAATTTAAACGGGCGGTAGGAGGAAGAACTGATTATTTTCGCAGGAGTTTATCTTTCTTCTAAGAAGTCAAAAGAAAATGATGGTACAAACTCTTCATCCGGAAAACAAGGGGAATTGCGTCACGTAAAATAAAAAAACAAAACGAAATAGCCCTCACGTAAAGGATTTGTTTTTTCCTGGGGGCTTTCGTATTGAAACACATTTAATTCTGATTCAATTTTGCCAAAGAAGTGATTGATCGTCTTTACCGCGACTTATAGCTATAGCAGTAACCCATATTCAAATATGGCATTTGCTTAAAATGGATATTCTGTTTCCATAATTCTTTCGGAGAATATTTAGAATCAATTTCTCCTATTATAGAAATGAAAATGGACAAGGGTGTTTTTTTGCCTTAAACTATTTTGAAGTTAAGATATATTAACTTGAGGTAATGTTGTTGACAGCAAATGTTATCCATGATAAATTATCTTTAAATAGAGATATATTAATTCAAGATAATTTAACTGGAGATAAAACTCTAAACACAATATCACCTGAATAGACAATCGACCTTAAAGGGAAAATGTAGTAACCGATTACGAATGAGTGAATCAGTCTAAAAGCAGTAGTACCCAATTAGCCAAATTGTCGATTTTGATAGGAGGAATATAAATGAATGAATTAAAAGGAATCCACCACGTAACAGCCATTACAAGTAGTGCAGAAAAGAATTATGAATTTTTCACTTATATATTAGGTATGCGTTTAGTCAAAAAAACGGTTAACCAAGATGATATTCAAACATATCACCTGTTTTTTGCAGATGATGTTGGTGGTCCAGGTACAGATATGACTTTTTTCGACTTCCCTGGTATTCCAAAAGGAGTACATGGCACTAATGAAATTTCAAAAACATCTTTCCGTGTACCAAATGATGAAGCATTAGAGTATTGGGTTAAACGTTTTGATCGTCTAGAGGTTAAAAATACCGGAATTCAAGAACAATTTGGTAAAAAGGTCATTTCATTTGTTGATTTTGATGACCAGAAATATCAACTGATTTCAGATGAAAACAATGAAGGCGTTGCTGCCGGTATACCATGGCAAAAAGGACCAATTCCTTTAGAATATGCTATTACAGGATTAGGCCCCATTTTTATTCGGATCGCCAACTTTGATTATTTTAAAGAAATGTTGGAAAAAGTATTATTATTTAAAGAAATAGGTAAAGAAGGATCATTTCATTTATTTGAAGTTGGAGAAGGTGGAAATGGTGCTCAAGTAATTGTAGAGCATAATGCGATTCTTCCTCAAGCGCGGCAAGGTTTTGGTACTGTTCACCATACTGCATTCCGTGTTGAAGATCGTTCTGTTTTAGAAGAATGGATTAAAAGAATGGAAAGCTTCCAATTTCAAACGTCTGGTTATGTAGACCGTCACTTTTTTGAGTCGCTTTACGTAAGAGTGGCACCGCAAATTTTATTCGAATTTGCAACAGATGGCCCTGGCTTTATGGGAGATGAGCCATACGAAGCGCTAGGAGAAAAATTATCTTTACCACCGTTCTTAGAACCAAAACGTGAACAAATCGAAAAATTAGTTCGTCCAATTGATACAGTAAGAAGTACAAAGGAATTCATTAAAGAATAATTGATGTAAATTACATCTTTAAACGAATTATATGTTAGTTTGTGCCTAATACTAAAACATGTAGAAATAATATGAAAAGAATGATTCAAGATACATTTAAAAAATAGTTCAGGAGGAATGAGTTATGACTAAAGATTTTTATACAGCTATTAAAGAAAGACGTTCAATTTATGGAATAAATAATGAGGTAAAAGTATCAGATGAAAAGATTAAAGAGATTGTTGAATTTGCTGTAAAACATACCCCATCGGCATTTAATTCTCAATCTTCCCGTCTTGTTGTGTTAACTGGTGAAGCACATAATAAATTATGGGATATTACGACTGAAACGTTAAGAAAAGTGGTTGGAGGGGGAGATTTTACAGGTACTCAACAAAAAATGGATTCCTTTAAATCTGGTTACGGAACAATATTATTCTTGGAAGATGAATCTGTTGTGAAATCGCTTCAAGAACAATTTGCAACTTATGCTGATAACTTCCCAATCTGGTCACAACACACCTCAGGTATGCATCAACTTGTTGTTTGGACAGCACTGGAAGCAGAAGGATTAGGAGCAACTTTGCAGCATTATAATCCAATAATTGATGATGAAGTGAAAAAAGAATGGAGTATACCAAATAATTGGAAGCTTATTGCGCAAATGCCATTTGGTAATCCAACAGCTCCAGCGGGAGAAAAAGAATTCCAACCACTTGAAGACCGTATTAAATTTTATAAATAAAGTGGACTAGTAAGAAAAATTTTGTTGAGAGCCAATTCTAAATTGGCTCTCATACTGTAGACAAACTCGATAAATAATTGAGTTTGTCTACAGTTTTTTTGAGGAATTATAAAATATGAACGTTGATTGGAACGTAGGGCACTCGCTTTCCGCGGGCGGTCCGGGAGCCTCCTCGGCGCCCTTTGCGCCTGTGGGATCTCCCTTTGACGCGCTTTTCCCGCAGGAGTCTCGCACCTTTCCGTTACAAACAACTTTGTTTTAACATTTAGATAGAACCCCTTTTGCCAACAGTCTTTTTTGTTTTAGGCTATATTAAGGGTTATTGTTGATATTAATATAAAGGAAGGAACTTCTTTTAATTAGAAGTTCCTTCCTTCAGATTGTACTCATTTTGAAACATGCTTTTTCAGAATTACAAATGTAAATGTTATCCTGATAATAAAATGATATTTCAAAATGTAAAGCTGCATTTTAAGTTAGTTTATAAGTAATAGTTCTGTTTGTTATTCAATTCTTTAAAAATTAGAGCTATTCCTTGGTCTAGTTTTTGTATATTTGTATTGGACACGTTTAATTTTAATATTTTTTCTTGGTGAAAGCCGTCTATATAATTTTGCCCTACCGTCTCTACCAGTACTTGTTGATTCTGTAAGTTTTTGATGAGGTGAGCACTATTTAAACGTTGAGGTAGTACGATATGAGCATTCATACATATGGATGCTGGGCGATAAAAGCCTAGAGTAGAGTGCTTTTCTAGAGCATCATATAGCAAGTTTGCACGCATTAAATAGGATAGACGTACTTTGTTTCTATGACGTTCAAACATACCGCTTTTTATGTAGATTTCCAAGGCTGCTTGTGAAATCATTGAACTATCAATATCCGCTGTTCTTTTATAAAGTTGGAAGCTGTCCGCTAATGATTTAGGCAATACGGCGACACCTATGCGTAATCCTGGAAACATTATTTTAGAGAAACTTTTTAAATAAATGACCATATGATGAGTATCCTCGGAAAAAATAGGGTCTACCTTCAAATTTTCTTCAAAATCTGCTAAATAATCATCTTCTACAATATAAACACCATACTTTACAGCAAGCTTTAGTATCTCTTCTCTGTCCTTTTTAGAGTAAGAAGTTCCTAACGGATTATGAAAACGAGGCATCGTATAAAAAAATTTAATTTCCTGACTTCTAAAAATCCGCTCTAATTCCCCTAAATCAATACCTTCTGCTGTTCGTTGGATTCCTAGCACGGATATCTTGTACGCTTTCAATTGTTCCACAAATAGATGATAGCTGGGCTGTTCTACAAGTATATGGGTACGTTCATTTGGAAATGGGATGAACGTTAATAAGGAAAGTGCTTGTTGCACGCCAGATGTAATGAAAATTTGTTCTTCTTTTGCGAATACCTGATACTGTTCTAATTGTTTTTGTATCACTTTAATTAAAGTGGGAAGTCCTTTTGGAGTGCCATAGATAAACAATTCTTGCTGATAGGTATCGATAGCTTTGTTGATACAATGTTGAAAGTCATGATACGGAAATTGATGCCAAGCAGGAGCGGAGGTAACAAAATCGATTTCCGAAGTTGGTTCACTTTTAGCATCAAATTCTTTTTGCACGACATAATATCCACTTTTAGGAACCGCGTAGATTAAATGCCTCTTTTCCAATTCTTGCAGGGCTTTCAAGACAGTACTTTTACTACATTGATGTTTATCGCTTAATTGACGAATAGATGGGAGTTTAAAGCCCGCTTTGAGCTGTCCATTCTGGATGAGAGATTCAAATTCATTAAACAAAGCTACGTATTTTAGCATGGATACCTCCTATAAACTGTACCGTTACAGATGCTTCTTCTTTGTATTGTATCGTAGTGGAACTTTTAATACGATACTAACAACCGGCCGGGGGATGAAAAGGAGGGCTTACGCATATGTCAGAACAAAAAAAAGCTTATTTTGCGGCGATAGTATATGCCATTATTATTGGATTTTCATTTATCTTTACAAAAATATCATTAATAGAAGCGAGTCCGCTAGATACTTTAGCACATCGATTTACGATGGCTTTTTTGATCGCTATAATTTTAAAGCTGTATAGGAGGACTTCAGTGAAGATGACGGCAAAGGACACTTTAAAGATTCTTCCGTTGGTATTCCTTTATCCAATTTTATTCTTTACCTTTCAAGTGTTTGGCCTCGTTTATACCTCATCTTCAGAAGCGGGTATTATCCAAGCGACCATACCAATTTTTACGTTATTATCAGCTTCATTATTTTTGAAAGAATATGCTGGTAAAGGTCAAAAATTTTTTCTTTATTTATCTGTGATGGGGGTTATCTTTATCTTTGTCATGAACGACTTGCAACTTGAGGCTCACAGTTTGAAAGGAACGATACTGATCTTATTATCCTCGATTGCTGCCGCTTTCTATAATGTGGTAGCAAGGACATTAACAAAGCAATATTCACTATTTACGTTAACTTATGTGATGACGTTCTTTGGTTTTGTTGCTTTTAATAGTATGGCCATCATCAACCATATAATTAACCAATCAATTAGTAGCTTTTTTTTACCCTTAACAAGTAGTTCATTTCTCATTTCAATCGTATATCTTGGTGCATTATCGTCACTGCTTACTGGTTTTTTATCAAACTATGCATTATCTATATTACCTGCCTCTAAAATGAGCGTTTTTAGTAATTTAGCGACATTGATTACGATCATAGCTGGGGTGATTTTCTTACATGAATCCATTCACTATTATCACGTTGTAGGTGCAATGATTATTCTTGTTGGTGTAATTGGCACGAACTATTTTGGTAGTAATCGGTCAAAGCATATTAGTAAGACTATTGCCGATCCATTGGTGAAAAAGGGGAGTAAAGTGAATGAATAAATATGTTTTATTACTCTTGATTAGTTGTATATGGGGATCTCAATTCTTCTTTATTGCATTAGTTATAGATGATGTTGGGGTTATTACTTTGTCAGCCATCAAAGCATGTATAGGTGGTATCTGTTTACTCTTCATTGGTTTTTTCTTATCGAAAGAAGAGCGAAGAGTAAATAAGAGTTATTATAAATGGTATATAATCATTGCGGTTTTCGAGGTTGTACTGCCATTTGCATTCATTGCACAAGGCCAGAAAACGGTGCCTAGCAGTGTCGCAGCGATGTTGATTGGAATGGTTCCTGTTTTTACCATCCTCTTTTTAATAGCATTTTTCAAAAGAAAAAGCACAATGCCGGAGATTATAAGTATCCTATTCGGATTTGCAGGTATTGTCTTTCTTTCCTGGCCTACACACGGATTTCAAGATCTTTTCAACAGCATTCAGGGTAATATCCTATTGATATTAGCAGCCATGAGTTTTGGATTATCATTGATTATCCTGGAGAAATTAAACGAGGGTTCCCCCGTTATCCATATGAGAAATGTATTACTGATTGCCAGTGCAATGCTCGTCCCAATGTCCCTTTTGTTTGAGCAATCATTCAAATTGGATTTAGAACGATCTCAATCTATTTACTTAGTCATTTTAGGCATTTTCCATGCAGGTGTTGTTTATGCATTATTTAATAAGCTGATTCGTCAAGAAGGGGCGTTATTTACGTCATTTAGTAATTATTTTGTGCCTGTCATAGGAATGATTTTAGGCTTTTTCTTTTTACATGAAGCGTTGTCCATTCATCAGTTGGTTGGAATGGGTGTTATTATGATGTCATTAGTTTTATCAGACGAAAAAATAATAACAAAGTTGATAAGAAAGTAGTATTTTATTATGTATGTTATTGTTCGTTAGTTTTTAATTTTACAAAATTAACATAGTAGAAAAGATTTCTATCAAATTCAGCATCATTCATTAAAACGCATAATCCAAATAGGAGATATATAGGTCTATATAATAGAAGAAGCATCTGCTTATGTGAAAGCAGATGCTTCTTCCGTAAAAAGGGAATTGTTTTTATTTATTCTGCATTTGATAGTGGAGCGGTTTTCTCCATTTTCATTATAATAAAACCACTCCAGGCAAAAATTAGGGATGCTAGATAAAAAATGCTTCCAATCGTTAAGAAGTCCACTAAATACCCGGTTGCGATTACGGCAGCCGCTGCGCCAATGGATGTCCAAACATGATAGTTTCCTATTTCTTTCCCGGCTGTTGCTTTGTTTACAAATCTAGCAAGAACTGTTTTTTCAGAGTTTTTTTGCACAGCCCCAAGAATCCCCATTACAATCTGCAAGAGATATACATGCCAAATTTCATATGCGAGAGGAAAGGCAAGAAGGACTAGAGCCATCCCCCATGAATAGACGAGTAGAAAAATGTTGTCACCTGCTCGATCAGCAAATTTACCGATTAAAGGATAGCTAAGTGCTGCAGTTAGTGAAAATATACCGTAAGCCCAGCCAAATTGAGAATAGCTTGTTCCAACATTCTTGATAAGCAGAATATAAAACGGGAAAATCATGCTGGCTGCCATTCCAACTGTGCCTTGGTAGACAATAAAACGTTTATAATTCATTGATGATACTCCTCATAGAATAGATTCATAAATCGATTATTGGGATCATGTTTCTTTTTTAATTGAAAAAAGTCCTCAGTCCGCGGATATGCTTCGTATAATTGTGTCTTTGTTGGATACCCGTAATAGGGCAAATAATAGCTGCCATTATGGTCAAGCGTCACATCAATCATGTTTCGAATAACCCTTCCTGTATTTTCCTTGCTTTTTTTATCGGTCCCTTGATTGATCAGCATAACAAGTGCGAACATATCATCTTTAGCATATGACATTAATGCTTCTTCATTTTGTTCCACATAGCGAATCGTAATATTTAACAAGTTAAAATCCTTTTCGTCCTTCAGGTTATCTCTTAGGTCATCTATATATTCAGTAAATTGGTCAACAGGAATAAAATATTCTTGCAGTACTTCAGTTTTGTTAGGATTATCGTAATCCATAAATGTAGAATCCGAACGCATCACATTATTCCTAGAAATCAACTTGCCATCAATATTAGCCGTGTAGGTTCCTTGTGTTTCCCAAAACATCTTTTTACCCCAGTCATTATAACGAGATAGGCCAAGAAAAAATTTAGGCACAGCCACTATCGTTTCTCGTTTGAGAGTATTATAATTTGAAAGTTTTGTTTGATCACTAGCCGTATAATAATCGGTCACATACATTTCTTCTAAGTATGAGCCAGGGGCAACTGATATTCTTGCTAGATGCATTTTTACATCATCATTCTGAAGAACATCTCGTTTAAAATACGAAATATATTCATCATATTGGAGTGATTTTGTTTTAATTTGATAAAGTTCGTCATCAGTAAGATGCAGAGTCACATCAAGTATTACACCAAACAATCCATATCCACCAATAACAGCATAGAACAGCTCCGAATTTTCATCCCGGCTAACAGTAAGAATGTCTCCTTTTGCATTAAGCAATCTAAATGAATCAACCGTTTCTATCAAGGCATGATGACGAATATCACGGCCATGAACATTTACACTCAATGAACCGCCGATAGTGAAAATATTCTGAGACTGGCTAACCTTTAGCGCGAGTCCATATGGATTAATATACTCTTGTATATCAGCCCAAGTTGCGCCACTTTGAACAGTAATAAGTTGTTCTTTTTTATTCAAATCAAGAATTTTATTATAGTGTTTCATATCCAGCAGAATTCCGTTTGGGTATAGTGTCTGTCCTCCTTGGCTGTGCTGCATCCCGGCGATCGAAATAGAATCATCGTTTTTTATCGCTTCTAAAACAATCTTTTTGATTGCATCCTCACTATCTTCTGCTCTGACAGCTTTCATTTTAACCGGCATGAGTCTGCTTCGGTCTTCTGCTATCGGATTATCGAGCTGGTAATTGAAAATCAGTAGTGAAAACCCAAACACAATTGCGTATAGGATGAAAAAGAAATACCGCTTCATATAAATAGATTTCGACTCCTTTTAAAAATAAATATAATTCTATCCCATTTTACCCCAAACTACTATATATAGAAGGATTAATTTGGAAACTCTTGTGTTATACAAAATCATAAATTTGCTGAATAGAAGAAAAAGTAAAAACGAGAGGGGAGTAAAATTGGCAAATTATCATTTCAGAACAGAAGAGAAACTAGTAGATATTTATCTAGACATGAATTGTAAGGACGGAAACCCAACTTCCTTTCACAAGAGTTGCTTCCTGTTAGAGAATAAGTGATGCACAACGACTAAATTAATGAACAAAAAAAACTAATCAGCATTTAGATTAGTTTTTTCATACTACATAGAGGATTCGAACTTTTTAAAATATAGTTGCAATATTCAGCTTCACTAATATTGACCAATGGGCTTATTAGTGAAGCGACTAATAAATGGGATCAATTAGAAAGACGTGAATAATGTTACTAACCCATTCTGCATAAAAATTGGGCCCTTCAATTTTACTTGACAATGAATGTCTCTGTTGATCTGTGTAGCATTGTATTTAATTCTTCATTTTTAACCCATTAATGATTGTTTCGGTTAGTGGTATAGATAATAATTCTAGGCTTTGTTCTGAGATATTTAATCCCCAATGATAGATGATTCCCATTAAGCTTTGGGTGATAAGTGTTGAAATTTCATCTACAGATTGGTCAATGCCAATGTTGCCTTGTTCCTTCGCTTCTTCAATTAATGAACGAATAATTTGGAAGAGTGAGCGATTTGAATTTAAAAAGTAAGTGTGTTCTTTTGAATCTAACGCTGAACTGTAAATGACTTTCATTAAATCTTTGCCCATTTCTTCTTCTAGAAAACGCATCAATTTACGTATGAAAATAAATAATTTCTCATAAGCGTCCATATCATCTGGGAACGATTGGAAGACTTCGCGATAATAATCATCGACTTCTGTGAACCTCACTAAAAAAATGTCCGATTTCGCAGAAAAGTGTTGGTAAAATGACCCTTTTGATGTGCCACTTCTTTTCACAATTTCGTCTACTGTAACCTTATCATAACCTTTTTCGCTAAAAAGCTTTAAAGACATTTTTAAAATTTTTTCACGAGTTTTTTCTCCCCTAAGCTGCTTTTTTCTTGGTTCAATCATAAAAAAACCTCCAAGTGATAATTGACAGAATATTCACATATAGTTTAAAATTAGACTACAGTCTAGTTAGAAAGTTGATGGTCTATTTAATCTAACTTAGATTATGAATAATCACAACGATTTCTTAATTTTATTTGAAGTTTAAAGAAAACGCTTACAATTATTCTGTATTTAGTATTGGAGGAAAAAATAATGAATAAAATCATTGAATCTAGTGGAATTAGAAAGTATTTCAAAAATGGTGATCAAATCTTAACTGGTGGCTTTGGTTTATCTGGCGCACCTCTGACAATCATTGATGAACTATTAACAGCGGATATATGTGATTTGACAATCATAAGCAATAATTTAGGTGATAATGGGCAAGGGTTGCATAAATTATTTATGCAGGGAAAAATCAAAAAAGCGATTGGTTCTTTTTTTACCATTAATAAAGAAGCTGTTATTGCCTGGTCTAAAGGAGAGTTGGAAATCGAATTGTTGCCTCAAGGTACATTAGCTGAGGCTATTCGTTGTGGAGGTGCTGGCATTGGCGGTTTTTTCACAAAAACCGGTGTTGGGACTGAATTAGGTGAGGGGAAAGAGGAAAGGGAAATCGATGGAGAAAGGTACATTTTTGAAAAAGCCATTAAAGGGGATGTTGCTATTGTAAAAGCGGCTAAAGCAGATCGTATTGGAAACTTAACGTACCACACAACAGCTAGAAACTTTAATCCAATGATGGCTACGGCTGGAAAAATTGTTATAGCTGAAGTTGATGAAATTGTTGAAGTGGGTGAGCTAGCACCAGAATGTATTGTGACGCCCCATGCTTATGTGGATTTTGTCATCAAAAGCAAATATTCGAAAATAGGAAGTGATTATGTTGAATCAAGATAAAAGACATGCCATTGCAAAGAGAATTGCCGAAGAATTAAGGGATGGTCAAATTGTTAATTTAGGAGTAGGAATACCGACATTGCTAACGTCATATCTAGAGGGTAAAAAGGTTTACTTACAGACTGAGAATGGCCTGTTAGGAATGGGACCTCCACCATCAGATGAAAAAATAGATATTGATTTAATAAGTGCCGGAAAAGAGCCAGTTACACATTTAAAGGGTGCATCCTTTTTTGATAGTGCAGATTCTTTTGCTTTAATTAGAGGTGGCCATATTGATGTGGCGGTTTTAGGCATACTTCAAGTTGATATTTATGGTGAAATCGCCAATTGGGCCGTTCCTAATCAACCAATCTTGGGTGTCGGGGGAGCGATGGATCTATTGGTTGGCGCTAAGAAGGTTATTGTAGCATCTACCTTATTTGCTAAGGATGGAACGTCTAAATTAGTCAAAAAACTGACATATAAGTCAAGCGGGGTTCGAAGGGTAGAACTATTTGTTTCTGACTATGCTGTTTTTAAGTTCACTGACGAAGGCGTAAAAGTCATAGAAATGATTAATGATATTTCAATAGAAGAATTAAGTGAAAAGGTTGGTTGTGATTTAGAGTTTTACGAATATTCAGTGTATTCCTAATGGTGAAACATGATTCTAACATATTTTCAGCCTAGATGGTATGGGATCGTTTAAAATAATGTATCATATGCTGCATAATCTTTAGCTGTTATTAAAAAAGATAGAGATACAGCAAATGTAAACAGAGAGGGGATGTGGCATTAGGTTATCATGTTGCCACCTATTCTTCAGCATTTGAGTGAAGTGCTAAATATGTATGGATTTGTTTCACTTCGATTAGTTATTTAGTAGTGTTGTGGCCAAGGAATTGACATTATTTTATAAACTTAAAAAATAATAAATTAAATCATTAGATGTAAAGAATTCAGAAGGAAGTAAAGGTATTTTAGCGGAGATCGTTTTTGTTTAATGATGAAAATAGTAGCTTGAAAAGGGAGGAAATAATCATGAATCAATCTATTAGTGAAATAGAGAAAAGAACAATCAGTAAAACGATGAAACGCATTCTTCCATTTATCTTGATTCTATATATTATTGCTTACTTGGACAGGGTTAATTTAGGCTATGCTGCTTTACAAATGAATACAGAATTAGCCTTATCTGCTGAAGTTTTTGGTTTGCTTTCTGGTATTTTCTTTATTGGCTATTTCTTTTTTGAAGTTCCAAGTAATATGATTATGCATAAAGTAGGAGCTCGCATATGGATTGCTCGTATAATGATTTCATGGGGAATTGTGGTAATCTTAACAGGTTTTGCGCAAACAACGATGCATTTATACATTCTCCGTTTTCTATTAGGTGTCGCTGAAGCTGGATTTTTCCCTGGTATAATTTTGTATTTAACTTATTGGTTTAGAGCCCGTGAAAGAGGACGAGCAACAGCTGTCTTACTACTAGCATTACCGATAGGTGGATTAATTGGTGCACCTGTGTCAACGTGGATTCTTGATAATATATCTTGGTTCGATATGGCAGGGTGGAGATGGATGTTCATCCTAGAAGGTGTTCCGGCCATTATTATAGGAGTTGTGGTTATTTTCTATTTAACTAATAGACCAACTAATGCTAAATGGTTATCTAAGGAAGAAAGAGAATGGTTAGAAGGAGAATTGAATGCTGAAAGACAATTAAGTTCGAAAATAAATAAGGTCTCAAAGCTTGATATGCTGAAGGATTCGAAAATTTGGAAGTTAGCTCTATTTTATTTCGCTGGATATACAGCTATCTATGGATTGTCATTCTGGATGCCAACCATCATAAAATCCTTATCAGAAAATGCAACAACTAATTTAGAAATAGGCTGGTTAGCCATGATTCCTTCATTGGTTGGTATCCCTGCGATTATATTTGTAGGTTGGAATTCAGATAGGACTAATGCACACAAATCCCATTTACTTGTTTGTCTTATGATAGCAGTTATCGGATTTATCGGATGTGGCTTTTCAGAAAGCGTCTTTATGATGGTGCTTATGTTAACGATTACATCATTCGGTTTATACGGGTTCACTGGTTGTTTCTTTGCTTATATGACATTTTTCTTCAGTGAGTCTACTGCACCTGTTGGCATTGCTCTAGTCAATTCATTTGCGGCCTTAGGTGGATTTGTAGGGCCGATGATTCTCGGGACTGTTGCATTTACTCAAGGTATGTTTATTTTATCTGGACTACTCGTAATAGGTGTTATCACTCTATTAACATTAAAATTGACAAGTAATAAAGATGAAAACATTGTTAAAGAAATTGAAGCCAGTATAAATCAATTATAACTGATTTAAATGAAAATTAAATTGTGTGCCTTAAAAGGGCTATAAAAAGAAACACCATTGAAAAGTGTTAGATTTTTCACTGGTGTTTCTTTTTATTTTTTAATATAGTTGTATCGTAAAGAAAGAACAAGCTCTTTACTGCCCCCCCATTTTTTAGAAAGCGTGAATTGAAAACTTGGAAAGACGGTAAATAGAGTAAGAATAAGAAAATCATGAACGAACAATGCCTCGTATTTAGATTAATGGTAAGTCTTTGTAACATAGCAGTTATCTAGAGTAGTTGCTCTTAATGTTTGTTCATTCTAATGGATGAATCTGCTTAACAAGACTTGTTCTTAACATTCTGTGTGGAATAGAATTGAAGGAAAGCTGAAAGCTTCTAAATGCAAGAAGAGATGAGGGAATAATGTGGAAATCCATTTGGTGGCAAAAGATGAGATAGAAGCTCAAGGAATCCGGTGGATAGTGGAGTCTCATCTAACTGGAGTTCGATTAATTCTATGGAAAACAATTGAGGAATTTGAAATGGGTATGCAAAATCAGCAACCAGAATTCGTCATTTTGGATATGGATTTATGGACGAGTGAAAGTGAGATGTTGGGTGTGAAGTTAAAGCAACGAGGTATTCGATGGTTAGGAGTTTCATCTGAGCGAATCTTTCAAACTGCATATCGAGCGCTTCGTTTTCGTGCGGAAGATGTTTTATTCCGTCCTTTTTCTTCTGTAGACTTAGTAAAACATATTCAACAATTACGTTATCAATTGAGAAACGGTCAAGGTTATCTCTCAAATAACACAATGGAAGTAGAAAATACGTTGGCCATCGGTTACCCTGATTTCTTTTTGACAGAGCGGAGACATAACAGTAGGATAACTATGGTCGCATTTTTGACACCTCATCATAACACGCTTCCTTTAGTTTATGATGAATTACAACGTTATTCTTTTACCGGCAATAATCAAATATTTGCGTTATCGGATTTTATTTTATGCGTCCAGGAAACAAAGGAAGTCGATGTATATAAGGAAGAGTATCAAGCGTTTCTTGCTCACTGGAAAGAACGTATGGATGAGCCTCTTGCCATAATAATCAAAGTAGCAACTTCAGAGGATTCGTTAAAAAATACATACCAGCAAACACGTGAATTGACGAGACGAATTTTTTTCGAAGGTTATGATATTATTTTAGCAGAAAGTCAACAAATGTCCTCTCAAGAGATGGATCCATTCCTCACTCCTCTGGAACAACGACAATGGATTGAAATGCTTGAAAGACGAGATACGAAAGCGATTCGGAATTGGGTCGAGCATGAATTTCTGACTTTTCAGCAACCATACCCTGACCCTGAAATAGTGCGCATTCGACTTACAAGTGTTCTTGCTCAGATCAGAAGGCATATGAAATCATACAACCTTCAAAACTCTTCTCTAGAAGCAATCTATCATGAAGTTTTTCAGCAAATAGTACATAAACCAGTTATTTATCAAATCGTCAAAGAGTTGCTTATGTTTACCACCCGCTTACTTTTACAGGATCATGAGCAATTACAAAATGGGGCGCGCACACTTGTAGAAAAAGCAAGGGAGTTAATTGAGTCTAACTATTGGGATGCTCAATGGAGTTTATCAACATGCGCTGATGCGCTTCGTATTAATAAAAGCACCCTAAGCCGTCGTTTTGCAGCCGAATCCGGTCAGTCTTTTCGCAATACCCTGCATCAAGTTCGAATTAGAGAGGCTAAACATCTATTAAAGGAATCGGATTTATCATTGGAAGAAATAGCACGATTAACGGGTTATTCACATCAAACATATTTTAATGCAAAATTCAAACTGCTTGAAGCATGTACACCATCTGCTTATCGGTCTGGATTATGAAAAAAGGCGATTCAGCTAATACTGAATCGTTCAGATTGTAGACAAAAAGGTTTCGGAATGGTCTCATTCCGAAACCTTTTTGATGAAAGCCGTAACCTAAGAACCAACGATAGGCCATGTTCGTATCTATCCCTTCAATGGTCTTACGCATCGAGCGAATACCGAAGGTATATTGAATGAATGTCAGTTTAACTAAAATAACTGGATCAATACTTGGGCGTCCTACCTCTGAATACATATCTTTCACCAAGTCATAAATGAAAGAGAAGTCAATAGCGGCCTCAATTTTACGAACCAAATGGTTGTGGCACCAGTTGATTTAAAGTAATCATTTCAAGTTGATCTCGCTGAATAGAATTATGTTTAGAAAGCATCCTTATCACCTCAAGTTTTTATATTTCTATTTTAAAACAAAAAAGACCGTTAGAAAAAGGGGTTCAATCTAAATGTTAAAACAAAGTTGATTGGAACGAAAGGTGCGAGACTCCTGCGGGAAAAGCGCGTCCAAGGGAGACCCCACAGGCGCAAAGGGCGCCGAGGAGGCTCCCGGACCGCCCGCGGAAAGCGAGTGCCTGGAGTGGAAATCAACGTTCAAATTTTGCAAATCCTTAAAAAAACTGCAGACAAACCCAATTATTTATCGAGTTTGTCTACAGTCTGGGCGATTCAGCTAATACTGAATCGTTTTTTATTTTGGCTTTCAAATGAAATAATTTGAAATTTATTATAAAAATATAAAACAAATAAAAAAATATAAAAACCATTCATAAAAATATCATCAAATTATAAATAATTATTTGAATTTTTAGTTTAAAATGAAAATATAACAAACAAGGAGGTTTTAAAAAATGAATGCTAATACAAAAAACAAGGTTATAAGATATGAAGGTACAGATTTGAATACAAAAGGGTGGCAACAAGAGGCCGTTCTTCGAATGTTGATGAATAATTTAGATCCAGAAGTAGCTGAACGCCCAGAAGATCTTGTGGTATACGGTGGAATTGGAAAAGCAGCTCGTAACTGGGAGTGCTTTGATGCAATTGTCAAATCACTAAAAGAGCTGGAAGACAATGAAACTTTACTTGTCCAATCTGGAAAACCGGTGGCTATTTTTAAAACTCATACTGATGCACCGCGTGTTCTTATTGCAAATTCGAACATTGTCCCGGCTTATGCAAATTGGGAAACATTTCATGAACTCGATAAAAAAGGGTTGATGATGTATGGACAAATGACCGCTGGCAGCTGGATATATATCGGTTCTCAAGGAATTGTACAAGGAACTTACGAAACATTCGCGGAGCTTGCGAAGCAGCATTTCAATAATACTTTAAGAGGCACTATCACAGTAACAGCAGGTCTTGGCGGTATGGGAGGGGCACAGCCGCTAGCCGTAACAATGAACGGCGGTGTCTGTATCGGAATTGATGTAGATGAGACAAGAATTGACCGCAGAATTGAGACTCGTTACACGGATGTGAAAGCGGATTCATTAGATGAGGCCATCCGTTTAGCTATTGAAGCAAAACAAGCAGGGAAAGCTTTATCGATTGGTCTGATTGGGAATGCTTCTGACATTCTTCCTGAAATGATTGCGAGAAACTTTATTCCGGACGTGTTAACTGATCAAACATCTGCACACGATCCACTAAACGGTTATACACCTTCAAGTATGTCATTTGAAGCAGCAGCTGAATTGCGCAAATCGAATTCAGAAGAATATGTAAAACGTTCTAAGGCTTCTATGGCCAAACATGTAAGAGCGATGCTTGAAATGATGGAAAAAGGTGCAGTCACGTTTGACTATGGCAATAACATTAGACAAGTGGCGAAAGATGAAGGGGTAGAAAATGCCTTTGACTTCCCTGGATTTGTTCCTGCTTATATCCGCCCACAATTCTGTGAAGGAAAAGGTCCTTTCCGCTGGGTAGCACTGTCTGGAGATCCTGAAGACATATATAAAACAGATCAGGCGATATTACGCGAGTTTGCAGATAATGAACATTTATGCAATTGGATTAAAATGGCTCAGGAAAAAATTCAGTTCCAAGGCCTTCCTTCTCGAATTTGCTGGCTTGGCTATGGCGAGCGTGCCCGTTTCGGAAAAATACTTAATGATATGGTCGCCAGCGGAGAATTAAAGGCGCCAATTGTTATTGGACGTGATCATCTGGATTCAGGCTCCGTTGCTTCGCCAAATCGTGAAACCGAAGCTATGAAAGACGGCTCAGATGTGGTAGCTGACTGGCCAATTTTAAATGCCATGGTGAACGCAGTCGGCGGAGCTACCTGGGTATCCGTACATCACGGTGGTGGAGTAGGAATGGGCTACTCTCTGCATGCAGGTGTGGTTATTGTGGCTGACGGTACAAAAGAAGCTGAGGCTCGTATTGAACGTGTACTGACAACAGACCCGGGTATGGGTGTAGTACGACATGTGGATGCAGGATATGAATTGGCAGAGAAAACTGCTCGTGAAAAAGGAATTAATATCCCAATGCTTGATAAAGGAAAAGATAAGTCATGACAAAACCAATTTGGATAAAATATGCAGCAAATCTCGCTACTCTTGCATCAGAAAAAAAAGGTCCCCGTTCAAAAGAGGCTATGTCTGACCTTGGATTGATCGAAGATGGCAGCTTGTGGATGGAAAATGGCTTGATCCAAGCTGTCGGTACGACTAAAGAAATAGAGGAACTTTATGCAGATAGATTGCATGAAGCTGAAGTTTTCGATGCGTCTGGCCATCTTGTAACACCGGGGTTAGTCGATCCCCATACGCATGTTGTTTATGGTGGGAGTCGAGCACGTGAATTTGAAATGCGTCTTGAAGGTGCAACATATATGGACATAATGAATGCGGGTGGCGGTATCCATGCAACCACCCGCATGACAAGGGAAGCAAGTGAAGAAGATTTGATGGAACAAACCATACGTCGTCTTGATTCGTTTCTCGCTCATGGGGTGACAACTGTGGAAGGGAAAAGCGGATACGGTATGAATCTGGAAACCGAGTTGAAACAGTTGCGTGTGATGAAAAAATTGCAGGAAAAGCACCCTATTGATCTTGTTCCTACTTTTATGGGAGCACATGCGGTGCCGAAGGAGTTTAAAGGTCGTGAAGATGACTTTGTCGATCATTTGATTAATGAAATGCTTCCCATTGTCGCAAAAGAAAAGCTGGCAGAATTTAATGATGTATTTTGCGAAAAAGGCGTGTTTACACCTGAACAATCGGAGCGTATTTTAGATGCAGGAAAAAATTATGGTTTGATTCCTAAAATTCATGCTGATGAAATTGAGCCTTATGGTGGCGCAGAATTAGCTGCAAAAATAGGAGCTATTTCAGCTGAGCATTTATTGAAAGCTTCAGAAGAGGGCATTCAAGATATGGCCAAATCAGGAACGATTGCCTGCCTCCTTCCAGCAACAGCTCTGTATTTACGCGAAGAGGCGGCTGCAGGAAGGCGGATGATTGATGAAGGTGTAGCAGTGGCCATTTCGACGGACTGCAATCCCGGGTCCTCACCGACGACTTCTATGCCCCTTGTTATGAATCTAGCATGCATCTCGATGCGGCTTACCCCTGCAGAAGCGTTAACGGCGGCGACATACAATGCTGCTTGTGCGATCAATAGACAGGAAAAGGTAGGGTCGCTGGAAGTTGGAAAACAAGCAGATGTTGTATTATGGAATGTAGAAAACTATCAGGAATTGCAATATTTATTTGGCGTTAACCACGTTAAGTCCGTATGGAAAAAAGGCGTACAAGTGGTGAAATAATATAGAGAAAGAATGACTTCAAAAGTCTAATGATCTGGGAATGTACCAGAAGAAGAAAAGGTTTCTGTCTAGCAATAGGTTCAACCGTTTCGAAAAGCGATAGATACGACTGATCTTATCTATTATGGAGCACCCATTTCACAGTCTTCAATTAGTGTATCAGGAGCCTCTTCATATCCGCTGGAATTTCGGCGAATGTGGAAAGGCTTTGATACCTCCAACTTGGATGAAAAAGTTGGTCTAACCGAATTCCGAGTTTCCAATGCAGGAGATGTACTTGATATTTCAATTGCGCTGGGTGTACATGCTTCTACCCATGGTGGAATGCCAGCTAATGAGTTGTTTGATATTTTACTAGTAATTGACCAGCATCTGATTGTCGTGCACATTGATTTTGTCTGTCCGAGAAAAGCCTCTAAGGGTGTCGAAACAGTCAAGATCGGGGTATGCATGGCTGCAAATTATAACAGGTTGCATAATACAGAATAGATAATGGATTTAGGATTAATCCAAAATCAGTAGGTATTGCTGCTCTCTAACAAACATCAAGGGGGGACCTATATGTTGAGAAATAAATATCGTTACTTTATCATTTTTATGATTATTCTTATTACAATCATAAATTATATTGATAGAGGTGCACTTTCATATGCCCAAGCTGAAATCATCAAGGAGTTCAATTTAGATCCAGAAAGTTGGGGAGCAATCTTAGGATATTTTGGATATGGTTATATATTCGGAGCACTATTTGGTGGTGCTTTAGCAGATAAGAAAGGTCCTAAATTTATGTGGATCCTTGCTGGAACTACATGGTCTTTTTTCGAAATTGGGACAATATTCGCAGGTCACATAGGTGTAGCGTTATTTGGAGGTTCTGCATTAGCAGGATTTGCAGTGTTTCGTGTTTTATTTGGGTTCGCTGAAGGACCTACCTTATCAACAATGAACAAAACTATGGCAAACTGGGTATCTCCAAAAGAAAAAGGGTTTGCTGTAGCACTTGGATTAGTTGGGACGCCAATTGGAGCATTAATTACTGCACCCATCGTAGTAGGTCTTCTAACATTCACTAACTGGAAAGTAACATTTGTTATTCTCGGTTTATTAGGTTTTATTTGGGTAGTAATTTGGAACAAAGTATTTACAAACCTACCTGAAGATCATCCAAGAGTCTCGAAAACCGAACTAGAAGAAATTCGAAAAGCAGATATATTAATTAAAGGCGAAACGAAATTAGAAGAACAAATAAATGTACCGTGGTACCATTTTTTTAAAAACCCTACGTTAGTAATGAATGCCATTGGATATTTTGCTTTTTTATATGTAAATATTTTATTACTTACATGGACTCCAAAATATTTGCAAGATGAATTTAATTATTCACTTTCATCTCTTTCATATATTGGTATGATTCCCTGGGTAGGAGCTATTATCACTGGGTTATTAGGTGGTAAAATCTCGGATATATTACGTAGAAAAACAGGGAATTTACGTATTGCTAGATCTTGGTTCACAGTAGTTTCCTTATTTTGTACAGCTGTTTGTTTTATGTTGATCCCAACTGTTGAGAGTGCAGCAGCAGTACTTGCATTAATGTGTATAGGCAATGCTTTTAATTATTTACCAAATTCAATCTATTGGATTGTTGTTCTTGATACAGAACCAAATAAAGCAGGAACTTTTGGGGGAGTAACTCATTTTATTGCGAATCTAGCTACTATTATTGCTCCGACCCTAACAGGAAGTCTTGTAGCAAAACATGGATATAATGCAATGTTTATTGCAGCATCCATTGCAGTAACGATAGGAATGATAGCTATGGTCTTTGTGAAACCAGGTAAACAAAGTAACTCGACTAAATCAACCAATGATATGGTCAGTTAAAAACAGATTGTTTTTAGGAAAGAGGGTTTCAACAATGATTGCAGATTGGAAAGAAGAGATTAAGGTCAATAAATAAGAACTTACAGCTCTTAAGGAGTAATGGTTTCGGCGATGGCTCCTTTTTTGTTAAATGATGCTTCAAGAGAATCAATAAATAATGATGCTGTAGGTCCTACGAAAGGAGGCGTTCGCTTCCATCCTGAAGTAAATGAAAAAGAGGTAAAAGCATTATCCATTTGGATGAGTTTAAAGTGCGGAATTACTGATCTTCCTTACGGCGGGGGAAAAGGTGGTATTATTTGCGACCCAAGGGTAATGTCGTTTGGAGAACTAGAAAGATTAAGTCGTGGATATGTTCGTGCTATAAGCCAAATTGTTGGCCCTACAAAAGATATACCAGCACCTGATATGTATACGAATTCTCAAATAATGGCGTGGATGATGGATGAGTACAGCCGCCTTCGAGAATTCGATTCACCTGGATTTATTACAGGAAAACCGATTGTATTAGGGGGGTCACAAGGTCGTGAAGCGGCTACTGCACGTGGCGTAACTATTTGCATTGAAGAAGCGGGAAAGAAAAAAGGGATAGACTTACGTGGTGCTAGAATCATTATTCAAGGCTTTGGGAATGCAGGGAGCTTTTTGGCAAAATTCATGCATAGTGCAGGAGCTATGGTGATTGGCATTTCGGATGCAAATAGTGCTCTTTACGATCCAAAAGGACTTGATATTGATTATTTGATTGATCGACTTGATAGTTTTGGAACAGTAACGAACTTATTTACAAATGTCATAACGAATCAAGAATTACTAGAAAAAGAATGTGACATACTTGTACCGGCAGCTATTGCAAACCAGATTACAGCACAAAATGCCCATCATATTAAGGCATCGATTGTGGTGGAGGCAGCAAATGGGCCAACAACACTGGAAGCAACCAAAATATTGGATGAAAGAGGAATCCTTCTTGTTCCAGATATATTGGCAAGTGCCGGTGGAGTAACCGTTTCTTACTTTGAATGGGTTCAAAATAATCAAGGATATTATTGGTCAGAGGAAGAGGTTGTTGAAAAACTGCGGAAAGTAATGATTGATTCTTTTGAAAATATTTATCAAACCTCAAAGGTTTACAAAGTGGATATGCGGTTAGCCGCCTATATGGTTGGAATTAAAAAGTCGGCTGAAGCTTCGTGTTTCCGAGGCTGGGTATAAAATGTAAAAATCTCTATTTATATATTAAATAAGGGGTTTTAAATAAAGTCTTCTAAGGGGAGGATATTTTCATGTGGATAATCACTGTCTATTCGAAAAACAGTATTAAAATGTTTGAGTATGACACTGAAAAGGAAGCAAGAGCAAAATTTGAGAGAATTCAAGGATGTAAAATCCTTAGTGAAGTCATTTATTTCAATGATTATTGTTTAGTTGAATCATGATAGTTTCGGTCCCTTAGCTGATTTGGTAGAAGACTCTTTATAGAAAATTGAGGAGAATGAGGATAGTGGAAATTATATGCAATATGATGAAATCTATAATTCTTGAGCTGTTTTAGTTGGGTATCAACAGACTTTTTTTAGTTAAAATGACTATATTTATAAATGCTTAATGTTTTATTATAAAATACAATAGAAATATAATATCATAATATAAATTATAATATAATCATTAATTTATAATATTTATTGTGGAATTTTCATAATAAAATAAGGTTCATAGCTAGGAGGTAAAAATACATAAAGAAATAACCAATGGTGAAATAATGAATGTACAGTAATGCTTGCTAGAGTTGGCAATTTGTTTGTAGATGAATCATTGTAAAGAATTTTTTTAAGTCGATATATCTGAAAAATCTAAAAGTGGAGGGGATTCTTTGAACGAGCAAAAATTTACGATTGATGATGCACCATTTAAAAAGTTCCATTTTCGTATTGCAGGACTTACATTCGGTTCAAGTTTCTGTGATGGCTATTCTCTAGGGATCATTGCGATGGCCCTGACAGTATTCGGGCCTCAAATGAATATGAATTCAATGTGGACAGGGCTGATCGGCAGTTCTGCTTTAATTGGTCTGTTTGCGGGATCTTTAGCCCTTGGAAGACTTTCTGATCGTGTAGGCAGACAGAAAATCTTTCTCGTAAACTTTTTACTTATCACGGTAGCTACTATTTTACAATTTTTTGTTAGTAGTCCAGAACAGCTTTTAATTCTACGGTTACTAATTGGTTTTGGACTTGGAGGAGATTATGCTGTCGGTACGACTTTACTCGCCGAGTTTTCACCAAAAAAGTATCGCTCCTCTCTCCTCGCGTCTATAAACGTAGTATGGACGCTTGGATATGTAGCATCAAACTTCGTTGGTCATTACTTGGGACAGGCTGGTTCAGACTCATGGCGTTGGATGCTTGTTAGTGCTGCTATTCCCGCTATTGTGGTTTTAATTTTACGAATTGGAACCCCTGAATCACCAAGATGGCTCGTCAGCATGGGGCGTGTCGAAGAAGCACAGAAGATTGTAAAGAAGCACCTTGGATCGAACGTTGAAATGGGCGAAACGACTACTGGTGCTGAAAATCAAAAGACTCTAGGATTTCGTGGACTTTTCAGTAAAAAGCTTCGAAAGCGTTTGGCTTTTGGTGGAATATTCAAATTAACTCTTGTTATTCCGTACTTTGCAATCTACACTTTCCTACCGTCTATACTAAGTACAATGGGTTTTGAACAAAACTTTTTTGCCGATACAATGTTAAATCTATTCTTGCTTGTTGGGGCAATTTTTGGTCTTTGGTTGCTTGCAAAATTTTCTCGTAGAGGATTTACCATCGGGGCTTTTACAATACTTACTGTTTCATTGTTTTCACTCAGCTTCTTACACAATGGTTCTCAATTCTTAATGTTGACAGCCTTCTTGATCTTTACTTTTTTCATGTCAGCTGCATCGAACCTTACATTAGTATACCCAGCAGAGCTTTTTCCAACTGAGATTCGTGGATCTGGAATAGGTATGGTTACGGCAATTAGTCGAATTGGTTCTGCAATTGGAACATTTCTGCTGCCTGTTTCCTTAAGTTCATTCGGATTAAGTACCTCAATGGCAGGAATGGCAGTCATTCTGCTAATCGGCTTGATCGTATCGATCGCTTTGGCACCTGAAACGAAGAATCTTTCCTTACATGAAGCAAGTGACCCTTTGCTAGAAGCGGAGAACTCTCCGAAGGGAACCGATATTCCCTTTACAGAAAATAAGAAAATAACATAAGATTATTTTCTAGTAAATTATTGAGTAAAACGTTTCTTTCGACTCCTTGTTTAATCTTGAAGTATATGTTCGAAAGGAGAGGAGTGTTGAGTCATGACAACAATAAATTGTTTACACCCTAAAGATATTAAAGAGGTTGTACTTGGGGATGGTGCTATCTCAATCTATGAAGTGATTGCGGTTGCTAGATATGGGGCGATAGTTTCCTTTACACAAACCTACTGTGATAGGGTGGATAAATCCCGTAGCTTAATAGACAAGTTTTTAGATGAAAATCGATTGATCTATGGTGTAACAACAGGATTTGGCAGTAATATGACAGAGGTAATTTCTTCTGAAGATGCAGAAACTCTTCAACGAAATATTATTCGTTCTCATGCGGTTTCTGTTGGATCGCCTTTAGAAAGAGAAGTAGTGAGAGCCATTCAATTGATGATCCTTGTGAATTTAGGCCAAGGTTTTTCAGGAGTTAGATTAAAGGTATTAAATCTAATTGCTTCACTATTAAATCACGATATTATTCCGTTTGTTCCAGGTGATGGGTCAGTGGGATATCTTTCTCCCGAAGCTCACATGGCCTTAGTGGTGATGGGAGAGGGGAAGGCATGGTATAAAGATGAGCTCATGCCTGGAATAGAAGCGTTAGAGAAAGCTGGATTAGAACCTGTTACGTTGGGTGCTAAAGAAGGATTGGCACTTATAAGCGGAACTACTTCCGTTACAGCGATGGCTGTCTTGGCCTTATACAATAGCATGCAAGCAGCTAAAACCGCCGATATTACGGGAGCTATGTCATTAGAAGTGCTAAAAGGTACAATTAAAGCATTTGATCCTCGTTCCCACACCGTAAAGAAACATGAGGAACAGGCAAAGACAGCTAGAAATGTGACAAGAATTCTCAAGGGCAGCCAAATCATTGATACATACAAGGAACATAGATTACAAGATGCGCTTAGTATACGATGTATTCCGCAAGTTCATGGTGCCATAAAGAAAGTATTAAAGGACGCTGCGGTTACTATTGAGAATGAGATGCACTCTGCAAGTGACAATCCAATTATATTTCCGGAAGAGGAAGATGGAATTGCACTCATGGGTGGGAATTTTGATGGTTCCTACGTAGGAATGTATTCGGATATGATGTGCATTGCATTAGCGAACTTAGCGAAAATTACCGAAAGAAGAATTGATCGCCTAGTAAACCATCACCTTAGTGAACTTCCTAATTTCTTAGTAGTTAATCCAGGGTTAAATAGCGGCTACATGATTCCACAATATACAGCTGCGGGACTATTGAATGAGATTAGAGTTCTTTCACATCCTGCAACTGTAGATAATGTCCCAACATGCGCTAACCAAGAAGACCTGATAAGTTTTGCCTATTTTGCTTCGAAGAAAGCATATCAGATTTCAAAGAAACTCGAATATATTTTAGCCATTGAGCTTATGACGGCCACGCAAGCAATGGATTTTCATCACCCCTTGAAACCGTCACCGATTACGGAGAGTGTGTACCATTTAATACGCGACCAAGTCCCAATGGTAAAAGAAGATCGATTTTTTTATCCTGATATCGAAACGATTTATGGGCAAATTCATGAAGGAGAAATAGTCAAACTAGTCGAAATGGCGATTGGTGAAATTGAGTTCTAAATCTATATTGGAAGCTGTTTTACTCTAACCAATCTAAGTAACGCGGCTTCCTTTTTCATTAAGTTAGGAATTTATTTATTATCTTCACGCTTATAGCAGAAAACACAGTTTTCACAACCTATACTTTCTAAAATGTATAATCACCTTATTTAGGAGGAGAAAAGAAAAAATGCATTATGATGTCATTGTAATAGGAGCTGGATCTATGGGAATGTCGGCAGGATATTTCCTATCTAAAAATGGACAAAAGGTATTATTATTAGACTCTTTTGTTCCTCCTCATAATAAAGGCAGTCATCATGGAGAAACAAGAATTATTAGACATGCCTATGGTGAAGGTGAAGAATATGTTTCTCTGGCACTTAAATCACAAAAATTATGGAATGACTTAGAAAAACTTACGGAAAAACAGTTATTTCTTCCAACAGGTGTACTGAATGCTGGCAGTCAAAAATCCACATTTATTAAGCAAGTAATCGAGAGTTCAAATAAATTTCATTTACCTTTAGAAATCCTAGATTCAAATCAAATCCATAAAAGATGGCCAGGTATTTCACTACCAGAAGATTATATTGGTTGCTTTGAATCGACTTCGGGTGTGTTAAAAAGTGAAGAGTGTATTCGAGCGTATCAACAACTTGCGGAGTCACATGGTGCTAACATCATTGTGAATAGCCAAGTAAGGAAGATATTTGTTCATAGAAATGGGGTCACGATTAAAACTGATGAACAGACTTTCTACGCAGAAGCGTTAGTTGTTGCAGCAGGAGCATGGTCACAAAAACTTTTAGCAATGTTAGACTTAAATGTTCCTCTATCCCCCATCAGAAAAACATTTGCATGGTTTGAAGCAAATGAATTATATAATTACAAAAACTTTCCGGCCTTCACTTTTGATACGTCTCTAGGTACATACTATGGCTTTCCAAGTATTAATGACAGTGGTTTGAAATTAGGAAGACATGATGGGGGAAATTACATTAATCCTGATGATTCTTTAGCAGGGTTTGGTGAATTGGATGAAGATGAGGGAGATTTGGTACAGTTTTTACAACAATTTATGCCTACCGGTCAAAAAATAAAACACGGAAAAAGTTGCATCTATACAATGACACCTGATGAGAACTTTATAGTGGATACACATCCTAATTATCCACACATTGCTATTGCAGCAGGTTTCTCTGGGCACGGGTTTAAATTCAGTAGTGTTATTGGAGAGATTTTAAGTGACCTTATTATTTCAGGTAAGAGTGAGAATGATATCTCAGTATTTTCTATAAATCGATTTTATTAAAAATGAGAAGACTTAAAAAATTATTTTGCCATCGGGATGAAAAAACAAAGTCGCAAGTTTAATATGAACCTACTTATAGAATGAAAATCCAAGTCGTTGATTCCTAATCTAAGGAAATAACGGCTTTTTTTTATTAGGAAAATGTCTTAGCATTTGTTTTTGCTGTTTTTTTGTTATTACACCTATATATTATTTTTTTACTATAAATTGAAGAATATATCAATATATTCAAAGTTAATGAAAAAATATAAAAACATATGTTAGGTTAGCTAACAAATTATATTGTCGAAATAAAAAAAACATGCTAGAATTAGAATATTCCGAAATATGAAACGCTAATTCCGAATTTCGGGATTAATATAATTATAAAAGTGCAATACAGATTTTTTTATCTACATATCTATAAGTTTTATTTTCGAAATTTCTGTAAATAGGAGGAATGTTCAATGAATACAGTTGATTTGAATTGTGATTTAGGAGAGAGTTTTGGCACATATCGTATTGGAAATGATGAAGAGATTTTGGATTATGTAACATCTGTCAATATTGCTTGTGGCTTTCATGCTGGTGATCCGACCGTTATGAGAAAAACGGTTCAACTTGCTTTAAAGAAAGATGTAAAAATTGGTGCCCACCCTGGATTACAAGATTTAATAGGTTTTGGCCGACGCAATATTAATATTTCTCCACAGGAAGCTTATGATATTGTTGTATATCAAATTGGTGCATTAAATGGCTTCTTGCAATCAGAAGGCGGGTATATGCAACATGTTAAACCACATGGTGCTTTGTACAATATGGCTGCAAAGAATAAAGAGTTATCTCTTGCAATTGCTGAAGCTGTATACAAAGTTAATCCTGAGCTCATTTTATTTGGCTTATCGGGAAGTGAATTAATACGTGCTGGACAAACCATTGGATTACAAACGGCTAGTGAAGTATTTGCGGATCGAACTTATCAACAAGATGGTTCATTGACTTCTCGAATGGAAGCGCATGCATTGATAGAAAATGATGATGATGCTGTTGCACAAGTAATTCGAATGGTTAAAGAAGGAAAGGTTTTGTCACAGCAAGGAACTGATGTGACTTTAAAGGCTGATACAATTTGTATTCATGGGGACGGAGCACATGCATTAACCTTTGCTCGTCATGTAAAAAAATCCTTAGAAATATCTGAAATTATAGTTAAGTCTATTTCTAAATAAAATCACAAACATCTAGGAGGCAGATTCCATTGGAGCCAATCAAAAATACAACTGATCAGAAAAAAAATCCTACTAAGCCAAAAACGAACCGGACATTATTACTAGGTGCAGCATTTCTTATGGCAACATCAGCCATAGGACCAGGTTTTTTAATGCAGACAACGGTTTATACCCAAAGTCTTGCAGCAAGTTTTGGTTTTGTTATTCTAATTTCAGTTATTCTTGATATTTTTGCACAAACAAATGTATGGCGCATTATTGCTGTATCTGAAAAACGAGGACAAGAGATTGCAAACATGGTTCTTCCAGGACTGGGTTATGTTCTAGCGGCACTCATTGTTATGGGAGGGCTCGCATTTAATATAGGGAACATCGCAGGAGCTGGGCTTGGTCTAAATGCGATGACAGGAATATCCCCAACAACTGGAGCAGCTATTAGTGCAGTTATTGCAGTATTAATTTTTGTTGTAAAAGAAGCGGGTAAAGCGATGGATCGCTTTACACAAATTGCTGGCTTTTTTATGATCTGTTTGATGATATATGTTGCATGGACGACTTCTCCTCCAGTTGGAGAAGCAGTAGTGAAGACATTTGCACCTGATAAGATTGATATTATCGCAATCGTTACATTAGTTGGAGGATCTGTGGGTGGCTATATTACATTTGCTGGCGGTCATCGTCTATTGGATGCAGGCGTGAAAGGTGTCGGAGCACTGCCAGAAGTCACAAAGAGTTCAGTAATGGGTATTTTAATAACCACCGTTATGCGAGTTGCTTTATTTTTAGCAGTTCTAGGTGTTGTATCTAAAGGCTTGCAAATTGATTCAGAAAATCCCGCGGCATCCGTTTTTCAACTTGCTGCTGGAAATGTTGGTTATAAAATCTTTGGTATTGTTATGTGGGCGGCAGCAATCACATCAGTAGTTGGTGCTGCATATACTTCTGTTTCGTTTATCAGAACATTCAGTGAAAAAATAAATAAAAAGGCTAATTGGATTATAATTGGCTTTATAGTCGTTTCAACAATTTGCTTTATGTTAATTGGTAAACCGGTAAAAGTACTACTTGTAGTAGGAGCTATTAACGGACTTATTTTACCAATTGCCCTTGGAACATTATTAATTGCTGCTTATAAGAAAAACATTGTGGGTGAATATAAACATCCTTTATGGTTAACGATATCAGGTGTATTTGTGGTAGTTGTTATGGCGTTAATGGGTGGATATACTTTATTTACTCAGCTACCATTACTATTTAAATAAACAAATTATTTATAGTTATTCAATAGGGCTGGTAGCTTTTCAAAGCTGCCAGTTACATATAGGAGATGTATAATATGATTGATCTTTCGCAAGCAACCCCGGCTCAATTGCGCGAAATGATTCGCAACAATGAATTGATTAAACCTACTGCTGGAATGGCAAACGGATATGCACAAGCAAACCTAGCAATCTTAAAAAAAGAGCATGCTTTTGATTTTTTATTATTTTGTCAACGAAACCCTAAGTCTTGTCCACTTCTAGACGTAACTGAAATTGGTTCTCCTATTCCTAAATTTGCTGCTCAGTCTGGTGATATACGCACAGATATTCCAAAATACCGGATATATAAATATGGTGAATTAGTGGAAGAAGTAACGGATATTTCAGATTATTGGGAAAATGATATGGTTGGATTTTTAATCGGTTGCAGCTTTACATTTGAACATGCCCTTTTAAACAATGATATTTCCATTCGTCATATTGAAGAGGACTGTAATGTACCAATGTATAAAACGAATATTTCATGTATTGAAGCAGGGATCTTTCACGGGAAAATGGTAGCCAGCATGCGTCCAATCCCTCAGAAAGATGTGGTGCGAGCGGCTCAAGTTACATCGCGTTTTCCTGCTGTTCATGGTGGTCCAATCCATATTGGAGATCCGGAGGCAATTGGTGTTTCTTGCATAGATGAACCTGATTTTGGTGATGCAGTAACGATTCGTGAAGGAGAAGTGCCAGTATTTTGGGCTTGTGGGGTAACGCCTCAATCTATCGCAATGGAAACAAAACCGGCGATTATGATTACGCATGCACCAGGACATATGTTTATAACGGATATTCGTGATGAAAAATTAGGCGTTTTATAACTAACAGAAAGAGATGAGTTCTATGCCGGAAAAGCTTTTGAATAAAACTACATGCGTACTGTCTCCCTTAGGCGATTCCGCAATCGTGATTACATTTGGGAATGAAATGAAATACGACATTCACAAAAAAATTAAAATGTTTATGGACTTGCTTGAAGATGAACCTTTTGTTGGATTTATAGAATGTGTGCCGGCTTTTACAAATTTGACAGTTTTTTATGATCCTCTAGTTATCTATAAGAAACAAAAACTAAGCAATAACGATGAATTTATATCTCCATATGAAGTGGTACGTTCTATCATGGAAAGGAAATTACAGTGGTTAAAAGAAGATAAAAAGCTAACACATCGAACAGTTTCTATTCCTGTATGCTATGGGGAGGAATATGGCCCGGATTTGGAATATGTAGCTCGTTATAATAATTTAACTACAGATGAAGTTATCCATATTCATTCAAACGGTGAGTACTTAGCCTATATGATTGGATTTGCACCAGGTTTTCCATTTCTCGGTGGACTCTCAGAAAAAATTTCAACGCCTAGACGATCTTCTCCTAGAATGACCATACCAACAGGAGCAGTTGGAATTGCAGGTATGCAAACGGGTGTATACCCAATATCAACACCTGGTGGGTGGCAATTAATTGGACAAACGCCGACAAAACTATTTTTACCAAATGTAAATCCTCCAAGTTTATTACAAGCAGGAGACATTGTAAAATTCCATCCAATTTCTAATCAAGAGTATAAAGAAATTATTCTTAAGGAGGGGTTACAGTGAGCCTGCGTGTAATCAAACCGGGATTATTAACTAGTATTCAGGATCTTGGAAGAAAGGGATTTCAGCAACATGGGGTGATTGTAAGCGGTGCAATGGATGCATATTCCCTACGAATTGCCAATATGTTAGTTGGCAATAAAGAAGGTGAAGCGGCCCTGGAAATTACGTTAATGGGCCCGACTCTTAAAATAGAAAAAAATTGTTTGATCGCGATAACAGGTGGAAATTTATCACCTACTATTGACAGTCAGGCTGTCCCAATGTGGAAGCCTGTTTATGTCAAAAAGGGAACTATTCTTCGATTCGCCGGATGTAAATCAGGTTGTAGGGCTTATCTGTCTGTTGCAGGTGGATACGCTATTTCTGCAGTTATGAATAGTAAAAGTACATATTTAAGAGGGGAAATTGGCGGCTATAAGGGAAGATCATTAAAAGTAGATGATGTTGTGGATTTTAATGAAACTTCTTCTATTCTAGATAACCTGGAGTTTAAGGAAGCGTTTACCGCTCCAAAGTGGTTTGTCAATGAAAAGGAGTTTATGCCAAGTCGCATGCCAGTTATTCGTTTCATAGATGGAAGCCAATACGATTATTTTACTGAATCAAGTAAAGTTAGTTTTGTAGGGAATTTGTTTAAAGTTTCAAACCAATCTGATCGTATGGGCTATAGAATATCTGGCCCTTTGCTAGAGTTACAGGAAAAACGTGAGCTATTGTCTGAAGCAGTAACTAATGGGTCAATTCAAGTTCCACCTGATGGAAACCCTATCATTCTTCTTGCGGATAGCCAAACAACGGGAGGGTATCCTAAGATAGCTCAAGTGATTACAGTTGATTTACCATTAATTGCCCAGGTCAAACCAGGGGAATCTATTCAATTTTCACGAGTGACCTTAAAAGAAGCCGAGCAGCTTTTCCTTCAAAAAGAACAACAATTAAAAGAATTAAAGGTTTCGATTTCATTAGCTCTAAAAAAACAGCACGTTTTATAGTTGCCTCATCAAGAAGTAGTAAAAAGGAAGAAAGTACTCTTATTAAAAGGGCACTTTCTTTTTATTTATGCATAATAAGTGGGAGATGAAGCCACTGCATATTTTTTTATTTTATTCAATTACATTTTTTGTGACATGTTTTATAATAAAATGATAGTAAATGTGAACAACAACTACTATATACTGGACTAATAATAAAACTTAAATGATGAAAGGATACCATGTATGCAAGCACAAAACAAAACCGTTGTAAAGTCAATGCAGATTCTTACCCTTTTCATGAATCATTCTAAACTCACTTTTAATGAAATGATGGAATTTTCTGGTCTCCCGAAAACCTCTCTGCACCGTATGATAGGATCATTAGAAGAAATGGGGTTTTTAACAAGGGATGATGATGGTAATTATTCACTTGGACTAATATTCTTGCAGTTTGGACAACTGGTAGGGGAGCGTTTAGATATAAGAAAAATCGCATACCCTATTATGAAGGAACTTCGAGACGATGTTGAAGAAGCTGTGAATCTAATTGTGAGAGATACTAACGAAGCCATGTATATTGAAAAGGTAGATACGTTGCATCCTGTTCGTTTATATACTTCAATCGGAAGGCGTTCACCACTGTACGCAGGTGACTCTCGAATAATACTCGCCTATATGTCTGAAGAAGAGCGTGAAGCATATCTCAAAAATATAGAATTAAAACCAATTGCTATTGGAACGATAACTGATATAAAAATGCTTCGTCATGCTTTGGAAGATGCAAGAATGAAAGGTTACACGATTACTTCATCTGAATTAGAGGATTATACAAAATCCGTAAGTGCACCAATACTTAACGGTAAAAATCAAATTGTAGCCGGTATCAGCGTAGCTGGAATTGATGCAAGATTTCAAGAAGGTCGCTTGCCTGAATTAATTGAAAAAGTAACGAATGCCGCCAGACGAATTTCATTGAAACTAGGTTCTCAAACTTCGTAAACTAAAACTGAAAAAGAAGTGGCAGATTAATAAACTTTGTATGTCTGTCAATTCAATACTATACTGTCTGATGTTCGTTTCCTTATTTATTATGACTTACATAAGATTTACTTGGAACTCCTAAAAGTTGGGGGATAGGACTATTGAAAGCCATTCCCCCGGAAACAACCTAGAGCAGACCTTTCGTTGTTATTTCTTAGGTAAACCCTTTACCACTTGGTTCTTTGAAGGTATGGCTCTATTTTGCCAAATCAGGAGAAGTTAACTTGTGAAAGAGACTCCTTTTCTTTGTAGTGAAGGCTTCAACTCAACTACGGGAATAATTTCTTTAACCACTTTAGTCATTTACGATTATGGTGGTGTTTTGGGTTTTTGTTTTAATTTTTGGCTGTGTTAAACTTGCCTGTTGATTTCCGCTCCAGGCACTTCGCTTTCCGCGGGCAGTCGGGTAGCCTCCTCGGCGCAGAGCGCCTGTGGGGTCTACCCTGACCTGCTACTCTCGCAGGAGTCTCGTGCCTTCCGCTCCAATCAACATAGTTTGAAAAATCAACATTTATGTTTTATGTTTAACATAGCCTAATTTTTAAATAGCTGATAATAGGCAACTATCCATTATCACTTTACTAACAGTTGTATCATTATTGAGTTGTTAAAACATCTAAGCAAATAAATTGAGTTCTCCAACCTTTTAATATCTGCTTGTGAAGAAGCTGATTTTTTTATACGGCATTTGTCTCAGAAAAATAAAAAAATACTTTATATTATCATTTAATCCCTCGACGTAGACTGTTAAAATACGATATTTACTCTTAAATTTAAAATGAACTAAACCAGCTGTTGGAAAGAATTGGATAAAGTTGTCAAATAAGAAACGAAACGTGTACGGGAACCATCCTACATTCGAATCTAGAATTCTCGTACACTTCAAAGAAATATTATAAACTATTAAATGAACACATATTCGTTAGATCAGGTTACACTTCGTCCTAGTGATGCTGTTTCTGCATTAATATACTCGGATTGATATATATTCCTTGGTACTCCAATGTCAGCCATGGTAAGTAGCCCTGGTTTGCGAATGGCATCGATCTGCTTAGCGGTATTTATAACCATTGCAGCGGTCGCAGTATCTCCGAAAATACCATTTGGAACGATCAATCTTTGCGTTTCGTTTCCTTCGATAATGATTTCATCTTCTTGGTTAATACCAACAGACATAGTCAAATCTAAGCATATTTCCTTTCCATTTGAGGTCATGCCCTTTGATACTTGATGAAGGCCATTTACATCTCCTGGTTTTAAGGAAGTAAGTGGAACGGTAATATTTTCCCCAGCAATCGTCGGTTCAATTGTATTTTTTAAACTTGAAAGTTTCCAATTGAGACCATAAGCGATTAATCTGACAGATTCTTCAAGCCCAACATGCCCAATTTTATTCTGTTCAGCTAAGGTTTCAAATACTTCTTTGGTCATACCGATGCCGACTTTTTTTTGTAAGGGAATGCGTCGTTTCGAAACATCTACCCGACGGTTGACAATTATTTTGTTGACCGTTGTTAATACTGTTGAAAAACAGATGGCCATTGTATCCATGATGAATCCTGGGTTAATGCCAGTCCCAATGACACTAAGCCCTTTAGCCTTAGCGTAATCATCTATTTCCTTGGCAAGTTCAGGGTAGCGGTCCCAGGGGAAAGAAAGCTGTTCGCAGGTAGAAACGACTGAAAAACCATGATCTAGAATTTCTTTGATTTGTGCCCATACTTGTTGTGCGTTAGAACCGGTTGCATGAAGGGCGACAGGATGATCTGCGTTCGTTTCTACTTCCTGTATACTGGAGACTACATTTAGTCCTGTTTGTTTTTCATTGATTAATAACCCAATATCATTTCCAATCTTTTCAGGATCAATATCTACAACACCAATGATCGAGTGTGGATTAGTTTGGTATGCACTACGCAGAATTTCAATTCCAATAGGACCGAGTCCGAATACTGAAAATCTTGAATATTGTTTAGTCATTAATCTCTCATCCTTTCAAATATCGTATAAAAAAATGCTAACATGGCAAGATAAATAATAAAAATAGTAAATTTTTATATACTTATAAATATTGGTTATAAAAGGAATGACCGCAATGAATGTGTGGCTATATGCAAAAGAGGCTTCCAAAGGTTTTACTTAGGAAAGTCCCACCTTTTTGTGCCTGATCGAGCTTAAATTACATAGAAAGCTTGAGGAAAGTTGGAGTAATCAACCAAATCCCAAACTCGTAGCTTTTTATTAATAAACTATCGGGGCAGGCAGTTAACAATTATGTTAGTTGCACGTTAGAAACATATGGGGTGAATGGAAAAAACCGTTCAATTTTCTGAACGGATTGAATCAAATTAGTTGTGTTAGTCATAGAATTTATATTCCTGTTTTTATGCCAAAACCTATTAAAATTAAGCCAGTTGATTTTTGGAATGCTTTCTGGAATTTGGAGTTGTTCAACCATTTTTTTGCGTAATCAATTAGATAAACAAGAAACAGAAACCATAATACAGCGAGTAAGGTTAAGATGAAGGCTAATATAATCAATTGTTGGTTTACATTTCCGCTCAAATTGACAAATTGCGGCATGATTGTTATATAAACTAAAATAGTTTTGGATTCAGAATATTTTTAAGTAATGCTTGCATAAAGGAATCCTTATTATGCCGATTTAAATACTTCGTGGGTGTATTTGCTTGTGCTTGTATTTCTTTTAAAGAAAAAGCGCTTTTAGTAAAAAAACTTTTTATCCCTAAATAAATTAAGTAGGCAGCTCCCAAATATTTGATTGTACTGAAAAGAATCACAGACTTTGCAATGACAACAGTTAACCCAAGAATAGCAATAAGCGTCCAAAAAGAAAGTCCCGTTGCCATTCCGAGAACGGTATAACGTCCAGCTTTTGGACCATAGCTAAGCGTGTTTTTCACTAAGAGCATAGTATCTGCTCCAGGTATAATAACCATCATTGCAACTATTGATATGTAAGTTAGTAAGCTATCCATACTATTTCTCCCTTCTTTTCCCCCGAGGTTCTACAAATAACCAGTGATAAATTATTTAACGAAGTTTAGGCGTGAAATTATCAAATATTAAAAGCCCCATTTCTCAGTATCATAAACGAGAAATGGGGCTTTTTTCACTTCATAATCGCTCCCTTTATGCGTAAAGCCCTTATTTCGAACCCCTCCTTTTAATCGAGAGGGGCTCTTTTTTAAAATTTCACAAAACGCAAAAAATGAATCATTTAAAAGGTATAGAGTAAACAATTATTATTAACACAAAATTGGTTCTTCTCACTCCGAGTTGTTTCGCAGCTTTTTAAGCCAAGAATCTCATATATCGTAAAAAGTCTGATCATTCTTTAACGTTTTCAAAATATGCTTAGTTAGCATTGACGCATCATCCGTGTTTTTCCAAACTGCCGATATGGAACTGGATAATTCAGAGTTATCGATGTTCAAGGCTTTAACTTTGCTTTTTCCCAACAAACTCACCATATCTTTCGGCATGAGAGCAACGCCTAAGTTATTGGATATAAGGTTGGCGATCGTTAATAATTCAGATCCTTTACATAATTCCTTAGGTGAAAATCCAGCAGTCAGACAAGCCTTTTCCAAAAGGAATTGAAGGGAGTGTGCTTGGACGGTATCATAATGGATAAAAGATTCGTCTCTTGCTTCGTATAAGTGTATAGCATCCTTTTGGGCTAGTGGATGATCAATGGAAACGACTAATTGTAAAGGGAACCTTTTGAATTCAATCATGCTTAATCCTTCATTGGCGATGATGTTATTGTGTATGGGCGTTCGGATGAAACCGATGTGATAATTTTGTTGGTTTACGAGCTTCACTGCTCTTGAGGATGTTGTTTCATGCAGGTAAAAATCTGTTTCCGGGTATTCCCCAACTATCTTTTTCAATAACTTCGGGATATATATGCTAGCTGCAGAGGGGACAGTAGCAATCTTCATTTTAGGCTTGGGGATGGTTTTATTTTCAACTATGTAATTCACTGTTTTCTCAATATCTTCAAAGGAAGGGGCAAGTTTTTTATAGATGTACTCTCCTTCTTCCGTCAATGTAATTTTTCTAGTCGTTCGATTTAATAGTTTAAAGCCTAATTGTTTTTCTAGGGATAAAATCTGTTGGCTAAGTCCGGGCTGGGATATATGCAGGGTTTTGGAAGCCTCACTGAAACTAAGATGGTTAGAAACCTCTATGAAATATCGAAGGGATAGGAAATTCAAACAATCACCCACTTCAGTTAGATTTGAAAATACACACTCAAAATGGCTGGTAAAAGGAAGGGTGGACCTCTAATATTCCCTCTCAAACAATAACTGAATATAACGATTAAAGGATAGAAAAATGTTAAAAGTTTGTATTTTTATAATAAAGGCTTATAAGTTTATAACAATAATATATTTCTAAAACAGAAGAGTCAATATTATCCTTAAATTAAGGATGAAAATGTAATAAAGAGAAAATGAACTCGTAATATAACAGAATTTTCAGAATTTTAGCAGGTGTTTTTACGCATCTATGCTTGTTTACTTGATATAAATAAAACTTTTTAATCGATAGCGGAGCTTTTGGTCATTGTGTCTAATTTTGCAAAAAAAAGGAAAAGTGAGGTGGTCGGTAGAATAATAATAGTATCATCTCTTGTAGATGATAAAAAACAATGAGGGGGGAGTTTTATGAAAAAGTTTAATAAGTACTTTTTATTGGTTATGATTCTGACAGTGACCGGTATTATCACGGCCTGCGGAGACAGTAAGGAAGAGGTATCCGGAAGCGGAAACCAAAACCTGAGCTTGTTGACTGGTGGAACGGGAGGTACATACTATCCACTCGGAGGACAAATTGGAAAAATCATTTCCGATAAAACAAAAGCTAATATAACACCTCAGACATCTGGTGCCTCGGCTGAAAACATGGAAACTTTAAGAGCTGGAGAAGCTGAAATCGCTTTTTCGCAAACGGATATCGCCGCATATGCACTTGAAGGAAAAGAAATGTTCGACGGGAAACCTATAGACAATATACAAGCGATCAGCTCTTTATATCCTGAAACGGTTCAAATTGTAACGACGGCAAAGAGTGGAATTAAATCAGTCGAGGATTTGAAAGGTAAAAAGGTATCAGTAGGTGCACCGGGTTCTGGTGCTTACATCAATGCCATGCAAATCCTGGAGATCCATGGATTGACTGAGAAAGATATTAAAGGGCAAAATCTTTCTTTCGATGAGTCGACGGAAGGAATCCAAGCAGGAAATATTGACGCAGCTTTCATTACGGCCGGCACACCAACTGGTGCGGTTGATGCGCTATCCGTACAAAATGATATTATTATCCTACCTATTGAAGAGGACAAGATTCAAGAGTTGGTTAAAAAATACCCATACTATGCAGAAGACACAATTCCAAGCGGTACGTATAAAATCAAATCCGAGGTTAAAACAGTTGCTGTTAAAGCAATGTTAGTGGTTACAAAGGATCTTGATGAAGATTTAGTGTATGAAATGACAAAAGCGGTATATGACAACACGGATAAAATCACACATGCCAAAGGCAAGTTCATTACAGCAGAGACTGCACTTGAAGGATTAGGGGATATGGAAGTTCACCCTGGCGCAGCAAAATACTTTAAAGAAAAAGGTGTTTCCAAGTAATGCAATTTGGTCGGTAGCTCGCTATATGTGGCCTATCGGCCTCGTTTTTTCTGAATGGAATTTCAGGTTTTGAAGGGGGTACCTATGAAATTCAAGAGATTCATGGCTTTTGGTACACCTCTGATCATCGCTTTTCTATTATTTTTTCCGTATAAGCATGTAATTGCATTTTCCTACCAGGACCAGGGGGAATTAGTCGCGTACTTGCCATTGAAAAGAGAAAAAAACTTCCAGATTAAGTATACACACTCCATCCACCTCTCGGAGGTGCTGGAATCATATCGTTTATCCGATAAGCAAATCGAACAAACCGAACTTGCTTATAATGATTTTGCTGTCGGTATGCCTTCTAATGCAGAGGGGGAAGAAGTATTCGAAGAGAAAGACGGTACTTACTTCATAAAAAATATGAATCGCAATTTCGCTTATATAGATTTACGAATAGGAAAAGTTAGAGCTAACCATCGACTAGTATATGATGAAAAAACATATACATTGGCAGACTTTATTAAGCCTGGAACATGGGTCAGGATTTCATCGGAAAGAATTTCAATATGGGAACAGTTGAAAGGAGTGAAGATTCATGACTGAAAAAGAAAAAACGAAGTATTTAACCGAAGCGGAACAACAGGAGTTATTGGAAAAGTACGATCCTGAAGCTGGGACAAGGAAATTAACCGGCGTCTTGGGACACATTGTATTTTTTGGACTCTTAGCTTTTTCGTTATTCCAATTATATACTGCTATTTTTGGTGTTTTTACAGCACAAATCCAACGGACGATACATTTAGGGTTTGCACTCTCCTTGATTTTTTTACTTTTTCCTGCAAACCGGAAGAAGCGTCAGAAAGGAAAATTTCAAGTTGCCTGGTACGATATCATTTTAGCAATCCTTAGTATAGGCGTAGGTGCATATTGGCCATTATTTTTCGAGGATATCGTCATGAATGTAGGACGTTTAGGCGCTGTGGATTTTGCGGTTGGTTTAATGGCCATTCTGCTAGTTTTAGAGGCAACTAGGCGTGCAGTAGGGCTTCCTATTATGGTCATTGCTTTATTATTCGTTTTCTATGGAATTTTTGGTCAGTATATGCCAGGCTTCCTCTCTCATCGAGGTTTAACGCTGGAACGTTTGGTGCAAACGATGTTCTTCTCGACAGAGGGCATTTTAGGTACACCGTTAGCGGTTTCATCGACATTCATCTTCCTGTTTTTATTATTTGGTTCCTTTCTTGTCCGTACGGGTGTCGGTCAATACTTCAATGATCTTGCAACGTCTATTGCCGGTAGAAGGATAGGGGGACCTGCGAAGGTTGCGATTTTTTCCAGCGCTCTGCAAGGAACGATCAGCGGAAGCTCTGTGGCTAATGTTGTCACTTCAGGATCCTTTACGATACCGATGATGAAAAATCTTGGATACAAGAAGGAATTCGCCGGGGCAGTGGAAGCTGCCGCGTCTACTGGCGGTCAATTAATGCCTCCGATAATGGGGGCGGCGGCATTTTTAATGGTTGAATTCATTGGGAATGGGATTACGTATTGGGATATAGCAAAGGCGGCTACGATTCCAGCTATCCTTTACTTTTCAGGAATTTGGATCATGACCCATTTTGAAGCGAAACGACTTGGATTGCGTGGATTAACGAAAGAAGAAATGCCAAATAAAAAGGAAGTGATCAGCAAACTTTATTTATTAATTCCGATCATCGCCATTATCTTCTTGCTCATGCTGAATATAACGGTTACACATGCAGCCTTGTATTCCATTCTTATCTCGGTTCTTGTAGGATTCATAAACAAGGATGTCCGCATGAAATTCATCGATATCATTTATGCATTGGTGGATGGAGCCCGGACAGCACTTGCGGTTGCAGCTGCAACCGCAGCAGCCGGCATTATTGTAGGAATAGTTACGAAAACGGGGCTTGGGCTGAAATTGGCAAATGGATTAATCGATTTCTCTGGTGGATATTTAATTCCAACACTGATGCTAACAATGGTAGCGGCAATTATTTTGGGAATGGGATCACCTACAACCGCCAACTATGTGATCACCTCGACGATTGCAGCACCTGCGATCATTTTGCTTGGCGTTCCTGATTTATCTGCACATCTATTTGTCTTCTATTTTGGCATTATAGCAGATATAACTCCTCCAGTTGCATTAGCGGCATTTGCAGCGGCGGGGGTAGCGGGCAGTGAACCGATAAAAACGGGGATACAGTCATCAAAACTTGCTATTGCTGCATTTATCATTCCGTATATTTTTGTTCTCTCTCCACAATTACTTATGATCGATACAACTTGGATGGAGGTGGCCTGGGTCGTTCTTACTGCGATGTCAGGCATGATTGCAATTGGTGCTGGAGTTATAGGTTACTGGGTGAGGGGGATGCACTGGATAGAAAGAATCCTCGCTATAATCGCTGGTTTACTATTAATCTATCCTGAAACGATATCAGACATCGTTGGGTTAACTACATTTATCGTATTGCTGGCTTTACAATATCTTTGGAAGAGCGACAAATACGACAGCCCCAATATCTTGGAACATAAGCAAAGTATAGAGAAAAGTTGAGGCTTCGATTATCATCCGGATGTAAAGGTTAGTTGAAGAGTCATGCTGAAAATTCGGGGGGGTGATTTTTTGAATTGAATCATCATTTGAGAGAACTTACCCAACAGCCAAAGGGAATGTGAATACTGCTTCAATTTAGAGATTAGCCAGCATATTCCAGACTTGCAGATCGAGGGTCATCCGTATATCCACTTGCCGCATGGTGAAATCCCAATTTTTTTTTGAAAGGAGACTAATTCATGAAATTCTTAAAAAGTTTTATTTTAGTTACTTTCAGTTTCTTTTGTATGATCACACCAGCTTTTGCAAGTGTCCCTGGAGTGGATAAGTCAATGGGAAAGGGTGCAACAAAAGGAATCGTATCAGTTTCTCATCCGTTAGCAGCTGAAGCGGGTATAAAGATACTAAAACAAGGTGGAAATGCAGTCGATGCAGCAGCTGCCATTCAATTATCGTTAAATGTAGTTGAGCCAATGATGTCTGGAATCGGCGGCGGTGGTTTTATGATGATCTATAATAAAAAGGAAAATAAAATAACGATGATCGATAGTCGCGAAATGGCACCGCAAAATGTTACGCCTAAACTTTTTTTAGATGAAAAGGGAAAACCTATTCCTTTTAGTAAACGGCACATATCTGGGAAAGCGGTTGCTGTTCCCGGAACACTTTTGGGGGTAGAAACTGCTCTTGAGAAATATGGAACATTGAAATTATCACAAGTTATGGACCAGTCTATTTTACAAGCTGAAAAAGGGGTAAAAGTCAATTGGGCGACAGCTCAATATATCGATGAAAATGTAAAAAAACTTGAAAATAACCCAGCGGCTGCAAAAGTTTTTGTGCCAAATGGAAAACCATTGGTAGAGGGAGACACCCTCGTTCAGCCAGATCTGGCAAAGACTCTTAAGTTAATAAAAAAACAAGGTTCTAACGTTTTTTATAAAGGTGAAATCGGAGAAGCACTCACAAAAGAAGTTCAAAAACGTGAAGGAACGATGACAAAAGAGGATTTGGAAAACTATGTGGTGAAAGAAAGAGAACCAATTAGATCGGAATACAGGGGTTTTGAAGTGGTGGGGGCAGCTTCACCAAGTTCAGGCAGTTTGACGATCCAACAAATCCTGAAGCTTATGGAAGGATACGATGTACAAAAGATGGGGGCTAACTCCCCTGAGTATCTTCATTATCTAACGGAAGCCATGCATCTCGCATATGCCGATCGAGCCGCCTATATGGCAGATGAAGATTTTTATGATGTACCTACTAAAGGACTATTGGATGAAGATTATATAAAAGAAAGAAGAAAACTCATTAATCCAAATAGATCAACAGCTGATGTCAAAGAAGGCGATCCATGGAAGTATGAGGGCAAAGAACCGACTTCAATGAAGAAGGTAAAGGAAGAGAAGACCCCGATCGGACAAACGACTCACTTTTCTGTAATGGATAAATGGGGGAATATGGTTGCTTATACGACTACAATCGAGCAAGTATTCGGATCAGGTATCATGGTACCTGATTATGGATTCATGCTTAATAATGAAATGACGGATTTTGATGCTACACCGGGGGGCGTTAACCAGGTGGAACCAGGAAAAAGACCAAGAAGCAGTATGTCCCCGACATTCGTATTAAAAGATGGCAAACCCTTCATGGCCATTGGTTCACCAGGCGGAGCGACGATAATAGCATCGGTATCTGAAACGATCATGAATGTGCTTGATCATAAAATGCGAATTCAAGATGCCATACTAGCTCCACGTATTTATTCTGCTGGTTATCCGATAGTTAGATGGGAACCGGGAATTGAACAAAATACAAGGTTGGAGCTAATGGCAAAAGGCCATGTATATGAAGAAAAACCCCAACATATCGGTAATGTGCAAGCTGTTATTTTTGATTATGAAACAGGGAAAATGTATGGAGGAGCCGACAATACGAGAGAAGGAACTGTTCAAGGAGTGTATAATGTTTCCTATAAAGCGAAAAAGCCAAAAGAAATAAAAGAAGAAAAGAAGGGACCGTTTACCTTAAAGGTTAATGGAGCCGTTTATCCTTATTCAGCTGAACAAATGAAACTGATAGATGAAAAACCCTATATTCAATCAGACAAATTGCTGCTTGGATTGGGTGTAATTGGAACCGGGGACTTAGAAACATTTAAACCAGATAAAAAATCGTATTTACCGGTGTTAAAAGTAGCGAAATCATTAGGATATAAAACAAAATGGGACGAAAAAGACAAAGAGGCACTATTGGAAAAAGATCCTGCGGATTTTGAAGATCCCGACGATGATGGTAGCATCACGAATTGATTACATCCTGACTAATATAACCAGTCCAGACAGGGATTCCTTTAGAAAGATGTAAATAAGGAAATTGGGAAGTGAAATGGTCAGGACTAATGATATTCCCCTTGTGCATTGTGCAGAAGAGGAATATTTTTTTTGTGCATTTTTCAGTGAAGTTTTGCTTTTTTTAGTAGCCGTTCCTATCTCTCTCATTAAAAAAGCTATGTATCTCCTCAACTAACTTACATACCGCAGGTGACAGATATCGATCTTTCAAATAGGCCAGGTATACAGTCCTTTCCAAAAAATTCGAATCTATTGCACGAATTGCAGTATGGGTTGTTGCAACGGATTTTACATAGCTTTCCGGTAAAATTGTAACAGCAAGTCCTTCTTCTACCAAACTGCAAGCTGTTTCAAGTCTTTCTATTTCGTAAATAATATTGGGAAGTGCCTTTTCATTCTTGAATGCTTTTAAGATATCATCTCTTGTTTGAAATCCAGTTGTACTGATGATTAATTCTTTCTTTGCAAGGTCTTGGAAAGTGATAGACTCTTTTTCGTTTAATTCGTCATCTTTATGGACCAAAAGCACGAATTTTTCATTGTATAGGGGTGCAGACATGATTTCCTCGTTGTTAATTAGCTGATTCGTGATGGTGAAATGAACATTAAACCGATTTAACGATTCGATAACCTTTTCTTCCCCCAATATCTCCCTGACTTTGAAATGGATATTAGGATAATAATTTTAAAATTCCTGATAATCTTCGGGAACCAAATTTTGAATGATTCAATGGAACCTATAGATATTGTTCCACTTCCAACATGCTTCATCTCCTCAAGTTCCACTTGCAAATTATTGAATCTTCTTAACAAATCCACAGATCTCGTATAAAAAATCCCCCCTGCTTCTGCCCCCTTGAAAACTAACTTCTTTTTCTAATTTCATTATGGCATTACTTAAGGAAGGTTGAGATATATGCAGTATTTTGGCAGCTTTAGAGTAATGCTTTTCCTGGACAACGGTAGTGAAATAACTTAGTTGGCGAAGTTCCATATATCCTCCTTTCTATAGTTTAAAACTATAGATATATTAAAATTTTGTATTGGCAATTATATATTATCTCAATTATAATTTTTAAAAAAATATTTCAGAATTTTTTTAATAAAGGAGAAATTATGTATAATAAACCGATTTTAGAATATTGGAATGGAAGGGTTGATTCCTATTCTGAAATTGACAGCTTCAGGTACCACCAAAGAGTGCGTTTGTCACCGATTTCGGAATTAACCACCTCTTCCAAAGCATCCAGAACCTTTGGAATGATTGGCTTCAAATGTGATGAAGGCGTCAAAAGGAATAAAGGCAGGATTGGTGCTGCAGAGGGTCCTGATCATATAAGGCAGTCCTTGGCAAAATTACCATGTCATTTATCCCCTCAAACCGAGCTGGTGGATGCTGGAAATGTAATCTGTGAAGGTTCAGAGATGGAGGATGCCCAAGCTCAACTGGGATCAGCTGTTGCCCAGATATTGGAGAGTAAAGCGATTCCTATCATACTTGGCGGAGGACATGAAACCCTTTATGGTCATTATCTTGGGATAAGGAAATACGTTGGACCAAAGGCTAGATTGGGGATTATTAATATTGATGCTCACTTTGATATGAGGTCTTATGAAAAAGAAAGTTCATCAGGAACGATGTTTAAACAGATTTTGGACGAAGATCAAAGTTGTGGATATTTATGTGTCGGAATTCAGAAACAGGGAAATACGAAGTCCCTGTTTGAAACTGCTGAGAGGAGTTAGGTCGACTACATATTGGAAGAAGATTTGTCATTGAACGAAATGGATGAAACCAAGCAGCGGATTAATGAATTCGTTAAGAAAAATGACTTCATAATTCTTACATTATGTACTGAAGTTATTGATTCAGCCTACGCACCTGGAGTAAGTGCACCCTCTCAATTTGGACTGAATCCGAAATTGGTCCGTGCCATTATTAGGCATGTCGTATCAAACGAAAAGATCCTTTCCTTTGATAGCGCGGAAGTGAATCCTTCGTTGGACGAAAATAATAAAACCGTTACATTGGCAGCACATTTAATAAATGAGGTATTGCTGCATTTTAAATAATAAATTATACATCTGGGGGCAGACATATGATGAATCTGGAATTAAATCAAATCACGACTTTATTTCTCGCCGTATCACTGCTTTTGGCGGGTGGACTGTTAATTAGGAAGATCCCCATCCTAAAAAGGTTTTGCATACCGGCTCCAGTAGTGGGAGGATTATTGTTCGCGATACTTGTGACAATCTTTAGACAGGCTGGATTGATCAATTTAACATTGGATACTACTTTACAAAGCCTTTTCATGCTTACTTTCTTTACAACTGTAGGGTTAGGGGCAAGCTTTAAACTTGTTAAGCTAGGTGGGAAACTGCTCGTCATTTACTGGCTGGCTTGTGGCGCCCTGGCTCTTTTTCAGAGTATGATAGGAGTTTCACTTGCAACCGTACTTGATTTAGAGCCTTTATTAGGAGTAGTAATGGGCCCCATCTCGATGGAAGGAGGCCATGGGGCAGCTACTGCATTTGGCGGGACAATTGAAGATCTTGGGGTTAGTTCCGCTTTATCCATTGGACTTGCAGCAGCAACCTTTGGCTTGGTTGCAGGCGGGTTAGCTGGTGGTCCATCCGTTAAATATTTAATCACAAAGTATAAATTACAGCCATCCGAAGCTGATATTAATGATGAAGTGGCAGCAGCCGTGGAAGCGAACGCAGGTTCATTCAAAGGGATCAACGCCCAAAACTTCATGATCCAGATTCTGATCATAACATTCTGTATGGCAGCAGGTTCTTACTTAGGAGAGCTTTTCTCGAGTTCAACTGGTTTTGTTTTGCCAAGCTATGTAGGAGCAATGTTTGTAGCGGTTATCGTTAGAAATATTCTTGATGGTTTTAAAAGAGAAGCTGTCGATATGAAAAGCATCGATCTAATCGGAGACGTAACATTGGGAATTTTTCTATCTATGGCCTTAATGAGCATAAAACTATGGGAAGTGGCCGATTTGGCATTGCCGATGCTTCTAATTGTTTTCGTCCAGGTATTTTTCATAGTACTTCTTGGTACATTGGTATTATTCAGATTACTAGGTAAGAATTATGATGCAGCTGTCATGGTTGGTGGCTTTATCGGACATGGATTAGGGGCAACTCCCAACGCAATGGCAAATATGTCTGCCATTACAGGTCAATTTGGTCCTTCGAGAAGAGCGTTTCTTATCGTACCAATCGTAGGGGCATTCCTCATCGACCTTTTTGCTATCCCTATTATCATTACCAGTATAAATTTGTTGAAGTGAAAAACCTTCTAACTAGACTGCCTTTGAATTTATTCATGGACAGTCTTTTTTATCTATATGTTATTTTGAATGTAAATGGAAGATTACAAGCTTCCTTTACTATGAAATTAGGGTCTCGGATTGCTTCGGGTGATTAATCTTAAAGGTAATCAAGTTTATTGGAACCACTGTATAGACTCCTCATTAGTGGATTAACTACGACTCTGCTAAAGGTCAATAATGATACTTGTAGGTTTTTGGTTTATAATAACAATTATCAAGTCTTTTCAGGGGGTGAAACTTTGAATGAATATAATGTTACAGTTAAGAATGGCAGCACATTAATTCTGTCAGAAATTATTAAAGCTGAAGATGAAAGAGAAGTCCTTGGCACACTATTGATTACTAGCGAATTATTTAATCAACCTTTTACTGACATTAGGATTTTAGAACGCTAATTTGTTACTGATCTCTCCTTTTGTTACAATCATAATAAATCTGAAACAGTAGGCGATATTATGTGTGGGCGTTTCACCCTTTTCACTGACATTGAAGAAATAATTGACAGGTTTGATATTCAAGCGCCATTTAATGCCGAGTACCAATTCAGCTACAATATAGCACCATCTCACTCAGTCTTATCCGTTATTAATGACGGATCTATGAATCGACTTGGATATCTTCGGTGGGGACTCATTCCTTACTGGGCAAAAGATGAGAAAATCGGCTACAAGATGATTAATGCCCGAGCTGAAACTATTGCTGAGAAAACAAGTTTTAAGAATTCATATAAGAAGAAACGGTGTTTGATACTTGCCGACTCTTTTTATGAGTGGAAGAAGGCACCTGAACGTAAAATACCTATGCGAATAAAACTTAAGAATAATGCCCCATTTGGAATGGCTGGTCTCTGGGAATCATGGAAATCACCTGAAGGTATCACCATATATTCCTGCTCAGTTATTACCACTACTCCGAATGAGCTAATGGCTAGTATTCATGATCGAATGCCAGTTATTCTAAAACCTGAAGATGAAAAGACTTGGTTGGATCCTTCAATTAATGATACTGCATATCTGCAGCGATTCTTAAAATCATTTGATACTGAACAGATGGAAGCATTTGAGGTATCGACTGATGTGAACTCACCTAAAAATAATTCACCTAAGCTAATACATCAAATTTGCTGAGAGGTCAATAGACCTCTTTTAATTCTAGTTCCGTCCCAACAAATTACAATGTTTGGAATTTTATTCGAATAACAAGTAACTCATAATTGAAAAAAAACCTTATTTACTGCACATGTAAAAGTCTCTTTATAATAATTAAGGACCACATGTGAAATACTATTAAACTAAACCTTGCGAAAATACATAAAATGCTGTACTCTTATATTTGCTTTTCAATAAAGCTATCGATGTCACTTTCCGAGAGTGGACTCAAATAAACTTTGAGCGGTTTCGGCAAATTCCAGCCTGCTTCCTTTCTCGTAGACATCGTTACATTTGATAATAACATTATATAATTTAGATCTTCTTATCAAGAGAGACGGAGGGACTGGCCCGAAGATGTCTCGGCAGCAGACTTAATAGGAGTGCTGTGCCAAATCCAGCAGGCTAATTTTTGCCTGAAAGATAAGGAGGGTGTTTTTTATAAATTAAAAGACCTCTTCTTGTTGTTTAATAGAAGAGGTCTTTTTTATGCTGACAGTTTTTTTAGCTATAGCTTCCATGACTGGATAATATCATGTTCTTATTGGTGTTATTTGCGAAAATGTTAAAAGAATAAGGGCTGTGACACATGTCATGGGAAAAATAAAAAGAGGTGTTCATCATGAGTGCAAACAATAAAGGGAATCCCTGGGCATTGATCCCATTTGTCGTTTTTTTAATTTTATTTATAGGTTCCGGAATCATTACAAAAGATTTTTATTCATTTCCGGTGATTGTAGCGATTTCAATTGCTTCAGGAGCTGCATTGGTAATGAATCGGAAAGAGACTTTCAATCAAAAGGTTGAAATCTTCTGTAAAGGTGCCGGTGACTCCAATATTATGTTAATGGTTATCATTTTCCTTTTGGCCGGCGCTTTTTCCAAAGTTGCAAATGGCATGGGGGCAGTTGAATCAACGGTGAATCTTGCCTTATCAGTTTTTCCGCAAAATCTATTAATGGTAGGGATTTTCGTTATCGCTTGTTTTATTTCTCTATCTATGGGGACAAGCATGGGAACGATTGTAGCACTAGCACCTATAGGGGTGGGAATTAGTGAACAAACTGATATTTCGCTAGCCCTTTCAATGGCGGCCGTTATCGGTGGTTCGATGTTTGGTGACAACCTATCATTCATTTCAGATACGACAATCGCTGCAGTTCGGACGCAGGGAACGGAAATGAAGGATAAGTTTAAAGTGAATTTTTTCATTGTTTTACCTGCTGCCATCATCACATGTGTCATCCTTGGAATTTTAACAATGGGTGAACAAGCTGCCATATCTCAACATTCTTATAATTGGGTGAAGATTCTTCCATATCTTTGCGTGTTGATCACTGCATTGGCAGGCGTCAATGTGTTCCTGGTCCTATCCATCGGAATCGTATTTGCCGGAATTATCGGTTTGGCGGATGGAAGTTATCAACTGTTGGGGATCATTCAAAAAATGGGAGAAGGGATGGCGGGAATGTATGAAATCTCTTTCCTAGCTATTTTAATTGCAGGTATGGTATCTGTAATCAAACATAATGGTGGCATTGATTATCTTCTCCATCTCGTAACCCGAAATAGCAAATCAAAAAAAGGGGCTGAATTCAGCATTGCCGGGCTTGTTGGTTTGACGAACATTTCAACGGCAAATAACACGATTTCTATTATCATTGCCGGACCACTTGCCAAAAATATTGCTGAAAAGTATGGGATTGATCCACGCAAATCGGCGAGCTTGCTTGACGTTTTTGCCTGTTGCATCCAAGGATTAATTCCATATGGGGCACAACTGCTGGTTGCAGCGGGGGTAGCTCAGATTTCTCCTATAAGCATCTTGCCATATTCATATTACCCAATATTAATTGGCATTTGTGGAGTCATAGCCATTTTGATTGGTTTTCCGCGATTTTCAAGCGGGAGTAAATGAAGAAGAGAAACGTCCGTAATGATTCTCTTGAAAAAGTAGAAATGAAACGAAAAAGATTGCGCTCTGGATCATAAGATTCAGGGTGTTTTTTGTAATACAATAGACTCTAAAGCGGCCATTTTTTGTGAATCATATTAAATAATAGGTGGATATACTTAACTTTCATGATATCCGTTCAATTTCGAGGTTAGGAGAAATTCAACTGAATTTAACGTGAAGCGTAGATGGATTTTTAGATATATGTATTAGGGAATATTGCTGAAAGATTAAATTTCTTTTGTTTTTGTTTGGAGTTCCCCAAACTTTCCATCAATACATGAATGAAAAAAATTGAATGGTAGTATATAATAGATAATTGTATTGGGGATTCATTCTTGAATCTCCTTTTTTTTCTATGGACTTCTATCAGTTTATTCCACCGAGAGAAAGGAAAAATAAACAATGGTTGTCAATTTCTATCATATACAAGTTAATAATTAGGGGTGGTTTGTTTTTAATGGAGATGTTAGAAAGTTTTATTAAGGGAACAAATGATTTACTATGGTCAAAAATACTGATTATTATGCTGATTGGTTCGGGTCTTTATTTTTCCGTTCGTACGAAGTTTGTCCAATTTAGAATGGTAGGGGAAATGTTCAGACTTTTGGGGGAAGGTGCCACAGCGGATAAGAAAGGTGTGACATCGTTTCAGGCTTTTTGTATCAGTACGGCTTCACGGGTTGGAACAGGTAACCTTGCAGGTGTTGCCATAGCCATCACAATGGGTGGTCCTGGAGCAGTTTTCTGGATGTGGTTAATGGCACTGATCGGGTCAGCTTCAGCTTTCATTGAAAGTACACTTGCCCAAATTTATAAGGTCAAGGATGGCGATACATTCCGAGGTGGCCCTGCTTATTATATGGAAAAAGCATTGAATGCCCGTTGGATGGGTATCACGTTCGCTGTACTGATTTCGCTTACATTTGGGCTTGCTTTCAACTCTGTACAAGCCAACACGATCACAAGCGCGTTCAATGAATCGTTTGGGATCGATAAGTGGGTTACTGCAATCATCCTTGCTCTCGTTACGGCTGTCATAATTTTTGGCGGGATTAAAATGATTGCAAAAGTGTCTGAAGTCATCGTCCCGATTATGGCAGGAGCTTATGTGATAGTAGCGTTGGTTGTCATCGGCATGAATATTACTGAGTTACCCGGTGTTTTTGTATTAATCTTTGAAAATGCCTTTGGATTAAGGGAAGTTGCTGGTGGAGCACTAGGTGCTGCCATGATGCAAGGAATCAAGAGAGGTCTATTTTCTAATGAAGCCGGGATGGGTAGTGCCCCTAATGCAGGTGCGACTGCAGATGTCAGTCATCCCGTAAAACAAGGGCTCATTCAGTCTCTTGGTGTATTTGTGGATACGCTTGTCATTTGTAGTTCGACAGCCTTCATCATTTTGTTTTCAGGCCTGTATACATCGAAGGAAACAGATGGTATAGTCCTTACACAAAATGCACTTGATACGGCACTAGGATCTTGGGCTGGCATTTTCCTTGCCATTATCGTACTGTTATTTGCTTTTAGTTCCATAGTTGGTAACTACTATTATGGAGAGTCGAACATTGGCTTTATTAATGAAAATAAAGTTTGGTTAAACATATATCGTATAGCAGTCGTCGGGATGGTGATTTTCGGTTCGCTTGCTTCACTCAAGTTTGTATGGGGTCTAGCTGACTTGCTGATGGGGTTAATGGCCATTATCAACTTAATCGCGATAGCCTTACTTGGAAAAATTGCATTTGCTGCACTAGCCGATTATCAAAAACAAAAGAAGAGTGGAAAAAACCCAGTTTTCCATGTTAACAATATTAAAGGTTTGAAGAATGTGGAATGTTGGGGTAATCCATCCGATAATGTGGATGAGAGTAAAAGCAATCGAAAGTTTAAGATAAATTAAGGCCTTTCAGCTTGTAGACAAAGTCCCTTTTTTAGGGACAAAGTCTATAGGCTTTTTTGTATAGGCACTGTTAAATATAAAAGTTGATATGTATACATTTAAGAAAGGGATGGATTGTCAACACTAAATCAAACAACTTTTTTAAGTGATAACTTTTTAAATTCTAGAGGGCTTACGTAGCCTAAAGTTCCATGAATTCGCAACTTATTAAACCAGTTCACATAGTCTCCAAATTCGAGTGTAAGCTGAGCTAAGCTTGCGAATGTTGTTTGATTGGCGAACTCAGTCTTAATGATTTTAAAGGTCGCTTCCGCGACAGCGTTATCATAAGGGCAACCTTTCATACTTAGTGAACGACCAATCTCAAATATGGTTAACGTTTCGTCAATCAGCTTGTTTTTAAATTCATTCCCTCGATCTGTGTGGAAGAGCTGAATATCACGGAGGTTCCCTTTGATAGATGCAAACGATCTTGCCACAAGCTTGGAGTCCTTGTTAGGTCCTGTGCTAAATCCAATAATTTCACGATTAAAGAGATCGACAAAGACACATATGTAATGCCATTTATTTTTGACTTTGACATATGTTAAATCGCTGACCACTACTTTTTTTTCTTTTTCTTGTAGAAATTCCCGATTTAATCCGTTAGCCTGGTCTGATTCGTTACATGAGGTCTTTTGCGGTTTGTACTGAGCGACTGTATAAGAGGAAACAAGCCCCTGTTCATTCATGATCCGGCCAATTCGCCTTCTGGAGACCGAAGGCCTCTTTTCTTTAATTCAACCTTAATCTTACGTGTTCCGTACGCCTTACGGTTTTTATCAAAAATGTCTAAAATAGCGTTTGTGACATCGTCTTCTGAGGTTTGTTCTTTTGCTTCGTAGTAATAGGTGCTTCGTGAAAGCTCTAGGACGCCACACATTGCTGATACCTTCCGTTTGATGACATTTACTTTCGTCCTAGTATCAGCCCGGCTTGCTTTAAAATATCATTCTCCTTCTGTAACTTCTTCAGTTCTTTTCGTAGTTTAATAAGTTCTTGTTCCTCAGGAGAACTGTTATCTTTTTCTTTAAAAGAACCTGTGTTTTCACTCTGTTGTATCCAGCGGTCTAAAGAAGAAGGAGTAAGTTTATATTCTTCAATAAGAGCCTTACGGTTTTTCCCATTTAGGTAGAGTTGAATGATCTGTTGTTTAAATTCGGAAGTGAACGTACGGCGTTCTCGCTTGGTCATTTTGAGTGCTCCCTTATCTGTAGTGAGTAAGTGTATCTGCCCTTAAAACCTCTGTCCAGATAAGTGTAGCAGGGCAGGATTTACATTTTGTAGGTAAAGGGAGTCGATTGAATGGGATATGTTCGTGAAAAATTAATGATCACGACAGAAAGGCTCGTCCTTAGATTATAGAAAATCCAATAAATTTAGAGGTATTTTTAATTTCATCACCATGCCAAGTGGTAAATTGTACCTATCATAAGATAGCATCTGGGTTTTTCTTGATAGTTTTTACAAAATTAAAATAATTTAAAATATTAATGTAAATTAACTTTTATTAATCTATAATAAAGTTGATGGTAAAAAATGGGAGGTATCGATATTGAAGAAAAAGTTTATTGTTCCTGCAGTTCTATCGTCAGCGTTGTTGGTAGGTTCTATCCCAGCCGGTAATGTATTTGCGAAGCCGGTTGATTCGAAGATGGCTAATAGTGTACAAGCTTCTAAAAAGTGGAATGAGAAGGCAAGCGTTCCTGTTTTTGTGAAGGAGCGATTTGCTGAGAAATTCTCTTCTAGCAACCCTTCCAATGCACTAAATTATTTAAAGAAAAACGAAGGTAAAACCGGAATTAAAAATCCAGATAAAAACCTAAAAGTAAAAGATTCACAAAAAGATAAACTCGGTATGACCCACGTTCGCTTTAATCAATCAATAAATGGAGTGAACTTAGAAGGATCCGAAGTTATTGTTCATTTTAATAAGAATAATGAAGTCGTATCCGTCAACGGAAGAGTAAATCAGACGATTGCCGATGATGCGGTGGACACGACTGCCTCCTTAAGCAGTGATGGAGCACTAAAGCAGGCATTATCATCTGTCAATGCCCCTGAAGAGCTAACGTATGAGCCAACTTCTGAGCTTGTAGTCTATCCTTTTGAAGGAGAGAATCATACAGCTTATAAAGTGAATGTTAACTTCATGGGGGATGAGCCTGGCAACTGGTTTGTCTTTGTGGATGCAAACACGGGAGAAATCATCGATAAGTATAATGGTTTAATGCATGCTGATGAAATGAAAACACAAAAAGGTGCTGGAAAAGGGGTACATGGTGCTCACAGGGAATTACATATTACCCAAGTGAAGGAACCTAAATCTGGAACCCAGTTTGCGTTAGCTGATTACTCTCATAATGGTCTTGATGGAATACTTACGTATGATGCTAAAAATGATAATAGTTCCAGTAATGATACTCTATATGTGGGGAATTCTGCTGCATTTATCGGCGACTATGATCGGGCTCTTGTCGATGCACACTATAATTCGGAAAAGGTATATGATTATTACCTTAATGAGCATGGCCGAAATTCTCTTGACGGTGAAGGAATGGCAATCATTTCTAAGGTCCACTATGGCAATAATTACAACAATGCATCCTGGAATGGGCGTTGGATGACCTATGGGGATGGTGACGGTGAGTTCTTTATTCCACTATCAGCCGGTCTTGACGTTGCTGCCCACGAAATGACTCATGGCGTCATCACTCATACAGCAAATTTAGTTTACCGCAATCAATCTGGAGCACTAAACGAATCATTTGCTGACGTCTTTGGTGCACTTGTTGACGACGATGATTGGGAAATGGGTGAGGATATTATGGCACCAGCTGCTAAAGCTGACGGTGTAACGAGATTGCGCAGCTTGAGTAATCCAAACAGTGTTGTAGTAAGTAATGCGGAAAGAGCTGCATATGGCAGTGGAGTCTATCCGGCTCATATGGATGAATTTTATCACATGCCAACTTCGGTAGATGGCGGCGGTGTCCATGTTAACTCCTCGATTACAAACCACGCTGCATACTTGATTGGTCAAGAAATTGGAAGGCACAAGTTAGGACAAATCTACTATCGTGCAATAAGCGTTTATTTAACGCCAAATTCCGATTTTAGTGACGCTCGTAAGGCTATTGTTCAGTCTGCAATTGATATTTATGGTGAAGGCAGCAAGGAAGAGGCTGCAGCTGCTGCCGGATTTGATTCGGTGGGAATTTACTAAGTATATAATTGGATCCGCCCGCAGGAATCAATATTTTTAGCGGATTTTAGAAGAATATTGAAGTGCGTTTTATGTTCCCCCAGAATTTGGGGGATTTTTTGTTATGGTCTCACCAGCCTCCCATGTGTTGCCACATACACTCTGGACACGTGGAGTGCTGTTCACTACTTGTAAGGAATGATAAATAAGAGATGTAACAGTGATTAAAGAGCCTTTTGTAAGGCTCTTTAATTTTATTAAGTATAGAGGGTTTTAAATAGATTGCTTATATTAACAATACATAGATAAATACTGACCTCTATGCTGCCAGAGATGGACATTGTTTCGGGTTATAACACATTCAGTTTAAGAATTCCATTTCTGGTTGTGGTGGTTAAACCATTGCAATAATACACCCTAATCGCATCTCTAATTCGTTGTCTTTGAACTACAGTAAATCGGTTATCAACATCAAAATAAACAAATGGAGGTAAATTCGTGATGCCGTCTGGTTGAGGAACAGGAATTTGCATCTCCGTGTAGGTTAAACTAACTGACCAAGGCAATCCTGCCTTTCTTGAATTATTTGCCGAGGATGCCCAGCTCTATTTCCCTAAGATGGGAATTACAAATGGAATGGAAGAAATCAAAAAACTTGTTAATAATGGACCAGGTTTTAAATCGATCACCCACGACTATGCTTATTTTAACTATATATTTTAAGGCGACAGGGTTGTCGTAGAGGGTACAAGTTCTGGTGTTACTTCCAATGGAAAAGAATGGCGTGTCGGAGTCACCCATGCAGGACGCTTTTGTAATGTATTTGATATACGGGATTACAAGATACATCGACTCTTCATTTATCTAGACCCAGACTAAGAAAATTAACCATTATTTACTACAGTACCACCGGAACAAACTATCACGTATTGGATTGTCTACACTAAATCAAACAACTTTTTTAATGGATAATTTTTTATATTCTAGAGGACTTAAGTAGCCAAGAGTTCCATGAATTCTTAGCTTATTAAACCAGTTCACGTAGTCTCCAAATTCGAGAGTTAGCTGTGATAAGTTCGCAAATGTTTTTTGATTGGCGAACTCAGTCTTAATGATTTTAAAGGTCGTTCCGCGACAGCGTTATCATATGGACAACTTTTCGTACTAAGTGAACGGCCAATTTTAAACGTGGTTAACGTTTCATCAATTAGCTTGGTTTTAAATTCATTCCCTCGATCTGTGTGGAAGAGCTGAATATCATGAAAGTTTCCTTTGATGGATGCAAATGCGCGTGCCACAAGCTGGGCGTCCTTATTAGGTCCCGTACTAAAGCCGATAATTTCACGATTAAAGAGATCGACAAAGACACATATGTAATGCCATTTATTTTTGACTTTGACATATGTTAAGTCGCTGACCACTACTTTTTTCTCTTCTTCTTGTTGAAATTCCCGATTTAATTCGTTAGCCAGGACTGATTCGTTACATGAGGATTGCTGCGGTTTGTAGTGGGCGACTGTATAAGATGATACAAGCCCTTGTTCTTTCATAATCCGGCCAATCCGGCGTCTGGAGACCGTTAGGTCGAGCTTCATTAACTCTACTTTAATCTTACGTGTTCCGTATACCTTACGGTTCTTTTCAAATATTTCTATAATGGCGTGTGTGACATCGTTTTCTGAGTTTCGTTCTTTTGATTCGTAGTAATAGGGTGCTCCGCGATAGCTCCAGGACGTTACACATGGCTGATACCGAGTATTTGTCTTTTTTTCGCTTAATAACGTTTACTTTCGTCCTAGTATCAGCGCTGCTTGCTTTAAAATATCATTCTCCATCTGTAACTGTTTCAATTCTTTTCGTGGTTTGATAAGCTCCTTTTCCTCGGGAGAACGGTTATCTTTTTCCTTAAAGGAACCTGTGTTTTCACTCTGTTGAATCCACCGATTAAAGAAGAAGGAGTAAGTTCATATTCTTCAATAAGAGCCTTTCGTGTTTTTCCGCTTTGATAGAGTTGAATCATCTGTTTTTTAAATTCGGAAGTGAATACGGCGTTCTCTTTTCGTCATTTTGAGTGCTCCCTTATCTGTAGTAAGTTAAGTGTAGCTGCCCTTAAAATATCTGTCCAGATAAGTGTAGACGATTCAGGAACTCTTGATATATATTAAGTTCCCTACTTAATTCAACTAACGCCACCCTTTACTTGTTTTTATGAATTACTGTAAAATCAAGGTTACATTTTTATTATCAAGGATAATTTCTTCTACCCAATCAAATATAGTTGAACCAATGTTCATTTTTGCATCTCTTATTTCATGAATTATTTTTTCTTCATTACTTGGATGGCAATTTTTCAACATCTCATTAAGTATGGTTATTGTTTCTTCGTACCCCAAATCGGTTTTAGATTTGACACAATTGTATTCTTCTTCTACTGCTATATTACCGAAACCACCAAACAAAATATCATTAAATGCAACTTAAATTCCATTCCACGTGTATTTTCCAGAGAGAACTACATTCGAAAACTCTATACAGAGCCCATTAAATTCCGGAAAATTTTCACCATCTAAGACAAAAACTTAGTTAAATTTAATCGCCTCTAACCATCATTTTCGTATTTTTCATTAAATCGACTTCTTCAACTCCCTACTTCTTTAGTGAAACAAGAATTAACTTGTCAAACTGATTTGAGGACGTAACTTTTATATCTATTTTAAAGAACTTCAAGTTTAGGGATAGGAAAAAAATTATTAAAATGACTCTTTGCTAAATTTAAGAGTTAAAACTTCAATTTCGGTAATGTTAAAGTGTTAGAGAAAAATAGTTCTTGCCACTTCTATGAGGCAATGGGAGCTAAAATAGTGGATAGCATGTTTATTAATTTTGTAGATGATATCTTAAAATTATTCGTTTATAGGTGGGAGGATATCAGCATAAAAAAGCATAGGTCCTTTCTTATTCCACTATAGGGGCAGTTGAGTTGAATAAGGAAGTGGTACGATGGGACAATATTGGAATAAGATTAATCTTATGGAGGATACTTTATACTGGCTTATGAAGTGATAATTTATAGGGGGATAATATGGAGCTTTCTTTATTATTAGAGTATGGCTGGGTATTAATTATTTTGATTTTTTTAGAAGGTTTATTATCTGCTGATAATGCTTTAGTTTTAGCTATTATGTCAAAACATTTACCAGAAGAACTGCAAAAAAAAGCGATTAATATTGGATTGCTATTAGCTTTTATTTTTAGGATTGGTGCAATCTTTATTATTTCGTACCTTTTCCACGTTTGGCAGGTTCAAGCAATTGGGGCTGCTTATTTAATTTTCATCGCATTAAAACATTTACTAAAAAAGGACCACGGAGAAAAAGAGAAAAAAGGAAAAAGCTATCGTATGACTGTTGTGCAAATTGCATTAGCTGATATCGCCTTCGCTGTTGATTCTATTTTAGCAGCTGTAGCTCTTGTCATAGCCCTGCCAGATACACCAATGGGTGAAATTGGGGGGATGGATGGCGCTCAATTTATTGTTATTTTATTAGGTGCAATTGCAGGTTTAATTGTTATTCGGTTTGCAGCAGGATACTTCGTTAAGATATTGACGGAACGCCCTAGTCTTGAAACAGCAGCAATGTTACTCGTTGGTTGGGTTGGGGTTAAGTTATTAATGCATACTCTTACGCATCCATCCTTGCACATAATTCCTCACGAGTTTGTTGAAGGACCCATTTGGAATACAATCTTTTGGTCAGTTATGTTTCTTATAGCTTTAGGTGGATGGTTTTTATCTAAAGGAAAAACAGAAAAAAAACTGTGAAGCAACAAAATATATATATTTATCTGTAAAAAAAAGCGATTTTTAAATGGACAAATGTTCATTCATTTTCCTAATTTCGAATTATTGGGTAATAAAGTGAAAAGTTTTGTTCAACTAAGTGATGCTTTACTTTAATAAGGGAGGTTACTGGAGTAACCTCTTTTTTACTTACAGAACGAAAGGGACAGGTTATCAAGTTGAAGATAAAATAATATATGAGAGAAATCATAATAGAACTATGCTTTTGAGGAACAATAATTTGAAAAGATACAAAGCGAGGAGTTTTATGAAAAAGATTGCAATTTTTTTCCTATGTCTTCATATTTTCATTCTTCCATCACAAGTTTTTGCTCAACGAAAAGTACCTATTTTAATTTACCATTCGATTGACGAGTTTAATGGACACGGTTCTAAGGAGTTATATGTAACCCCAAAGAATTTCGAGAAACAAATGATTTATTTACGAGACCATGGCTACACATTATTAACTTTTGATCGGTGGCAAGATATTAATAAAGTAAACAAACCCATTTTCATTACCTTTGATGACGGATACAAAAACAACCTGAATGCATTTGCTATCTTTCAAAAACTGAAAAACGAACGTTTTGAACCAACCGGTACCATTTTTGTTATATCTGACTTTATCGGTCGGTCAAACCGATTATCGAAATTGGATCTAAAAGCGATGGCTGATTCGGGTATCATCTCAATCCAGTCTCATACTGCTACACATCCTGATTTGACGAAAATAAAAAATTATGAATATGAACTGAAAGGGTCCAAAGATAAAATTCAAAGAATAACGGGCAAACCAGTTAATGCTCTTGCGTATCCATACGGGATTTTCAATGACAAAGTCATAACTGAAACGAAGAAATACTATTTGTTTGGACTAACGACAACTCCGGAACCATTTTCTGAGAAGGGTATTAAAGACGAACTCTATCTTTTACCACGAATCTATATCAAGTATTCAACTACTCTTGATGACTTTTCAAAGATAGTTGACAGAGAATGAAGGCAGTTCCTTCTATTGGACCCGAAGGGAAAAGTATAGTGATTATAATAGGTCAGAAACAAGGGAAACATTAAATAAAATAGGAGGATGAAATCATCTTTTCTTTAATTTTAATTGGGCCCTTTTTGAAGAAATAACGGAGTTCATAAAAATGGATAGGAATAATGATATGGAAACAAATTTTCATGTTTCCAAATATGAAAGAACCATCTGGTGATTAAATTCAGCGATAAATAATCCTTTTCACAGTTTTTTTAAAACTTTATTGAATAGTGGATTATTTTTTACACAAAATACCCTTGTCATTACTTTATGATAATAATCTATTTGAGATGACAAATGAAACCAAGTTTCTTGTTTTATTAAAAAATTGCAAGTTAAAAATAATTCGAAATAAGGAGTGAATTCAATGGATAGCAAGGAATCAAAAAAGGATTCTTTAGATATTGCTGGAAGAATTTATGACGTCAGTGATTATAAACGAAAGGATACATTGTCCTCGGGTCTGGCTACCACCCACGAACAAGTTTCAGATACTTATACGGAGGGTGAAATAAAAGCAGTCGTTGACGATGTAGAGGGAAAGGATATTGAGATAAAAGGGGAAGAGGCTGAAGAAGAAAGCCAATAAACTAATTAAGAAGAAATAACAGGACATGCATGAACTTTCAAAAGTGATACTTTGCAGCAACTTGTTTTTCTCTGAGGATAAAACTATCCAGGTATTTGGATACCGACTCAATTACCTGGATAGTGAAGAATATCTCCAATATATCCCCTAGTCTGTTGAACTAACGAAACAGGCTAGGGATTTCTTCTTAATAAACCTTTTCAATCTCCATTTTTTGAAGTAATTCTTCCTTCGTTCTAGGGGCAGGGTCTTCTTTTGTAAATATCTTTGATTGAATAAGAGATTGAAACATTTCAAATATCCATGGTTTTTCTAAATGTGCTTGATACAAAAGGTCTTCATGATGAAAAATAGTGACAGGATCTCCTTGATAAATGACCTTTCCATCGTTCATGACAATGATTTCGTTAGCCCATTGATAGGCTAGATTAACATCATGAGTTGATAAAATAATAGTTTTATCAGGGAGATGGATGTTATCCAGCAGAGCCATAATCTGTTTGGAAAAATAAGAATCCAATCCTGCCGTAGGCTCATCCAAGATCCAGACTTCGGGTTCCATGGCTAGCACCCCGGCAATAGCGACGCGCTTCTTTTGTCCTAAGCTCAAAAAATGGGTGGGCTTATCTTTCAATTCTGTTACTTCTGTTTGGGACATCGCCCATTCAACTTTCTCCCGCACTACATCTCTATCCCAACCTAGGTTCATCGGTCCAAACGATATATCCTGTTGTACATTAGCGGAAAAAAGCTGAGAATCTGGGTCTTGAAAAATGATTCCGACTTGTTTTCGTAATAATAATAGTGTTTTTCGGTCATATTTTAATTTCTTTCCCTTAAAACTGATGGTACCGGTTGTTGGTTTTAATAGACCGTTTAAATGTTGGAATAAGGTGGATTTACCGGCCCCATTATTGCCTAATAAAGCAATTTTTTTACCTTTTTGAATCGTAAGAGAAAGATCTTTTAATGCGAACGTCCCATCTGCGAATTGATGGGTGAGTCCATCTATATTAAAAATATGTTCTTCCATTATCGAACTGCCCCCAATTTACGTATATTTATAAATAAAGATTAAGCTAACTAGAATCACAATGGTAATCAGCCAATTTCGCGTGGAATATGTGTAAGAGTCATCGATAAATGAAATGTTTTCTTGATATCCTCTTGCGTTCATTGCCATCGTTAATTGTTCAGAGCGCTGAAACACTCCTAAAAACAAGGAAGATATGAGTAACCCGAGAGAACGAATTCCCTTCTTCATCGAACTATACCCAAGCCGTGATGACTGTGATTGATGAATGGCCATAGCTGTATCTAAAAAAATAAAGATGAAGCGATAAGTCAATTCGATTAAATCAATCAATAATGAAGGCAGTTTTAGCTTTCGCAATACATATAGAATGACTGTGATGGGTGTAGTTAAGGTTAGGAAATATAAACAGCTGATACTGCTTAATACAACAACGATCAGACCAATTACCGTTTTCACACTGTCTTCGCTGATAAATATTTGCCAGCTGCCTACATTCCAGGACCACCATACATTTGGTACCGAAGTATTTTTATTTGTGAATGAAATAAGGATGGTAATTGTACCTGATAGTACAAAAAGTCCAGGTAATAAGAGTAATTTAACATAATAAGAGATTGGGATTTTTGCCCCGAAAATGATAAAAGCACTCATCACTGTAAAGGTGATGAGTGAAACGGTTATATCCCTCACAGCTAAAGAAAACAGTAAAAGGGAGAGGGAGAAAATCATTTTCTCTAAAGGATGTACATGCTTTAGCCGATTGAAATAGGCGTATTTATCAATCAGTAACATGCTTTGACTGTTCGGCCTGTTCCTTAACGGCCTGTTTATTTTTTTGTCGCATAACGCCGAAGAAGTATCCAATGAATCCGGCGCCAATCGCGGCTTGGAGCGCAAACAATAAGCTTTCAGTCTCTGCACCTGGCGGCTCCCAGATACTGTTGAACCAAGGCTCATATTCCGGTTGGATTTTAGTGATGGCTTCTTCGGCGGCTCCGTCAGCTCCGCCAAATTCTGTTCCTTGTTGGGTGATTAACGGAATAATAGCCAGTATGACGACTAGAAAAAGAAACAATAAACTTTTTTTCATGTTAACGAGCCTCCTTAGATAACACTCGTAGTAATTTCAATTCGCCTAGATTGTATTTCTTCAAGAAATTCATGACAACGACTGTCAATAAACCTTCGCTAATTGCTAAAGGTATTTGGGTAAGGGCAAAGATTCCTGCAAATTTAGTAAATGAGGCCATAAATCCTCCCACCTCCGAGGGGAAAGCTAAGGCAAGCTGTACGGAAGTTACCACATAGGTGCCCAAATCTCCGAATGCAGCTGCTAAGAAAACAGCAATAGAGAAGGACCAACCTAATTTAGTAGCGCCTTTGAATACAAAATAAGCAATGAACGGTCCGCAAACAGCCATGGAAAAAGCATTGGCTCCTAGCGTAGTTAATCCTCCATGAGCTAGTAATGCAGCTTGAAATAACAGAACAATAGAACCGACGACACTCATGGCCAACGGTCCAAACAAGATTGAACCTAAACCGACGCCGGTAGGGTGTGAAGAGCTTCCTGTTACGGAAGGGATTTTTAGGGCTGATAAAATAAAAACGAATGCGCCGGACAGACCCAGCATCATTTTTGTTTCTGGATTTTCCTTCACTCTAGACCTAATGGAACGGTAACCCAAGATTAAAAATGGAAGTGTCACAGCCCACCAAAATATCGCCCATTCGATTGGTAAGAAGCCCTCCATAATATGCATGGCCATTGCTCTCTTTGGTATGAAGAGTAGTAAAATGACAAAATAAAGTATTTTCAAATTGGCTTTTTTCATTTTTTCTCCTTTCGACGCTATTATTTAAAATGATTAAAGCTGAGAAGAGAAGTGGCGGGCAACATAAAAAGCACTTCTCTCAAAAAGAAAGAAGTGCGTAATGAACAGTAAGTTTGCAGCATAATCCAAACATTAGCCTTATCTGCCTGATCCGCACACCCATCCTCGTAGGTTGAAACAGTTTTACGCTTCATGGCAGGTCTCCTGGCTCTGGATCATCATCCTCATACTTCCTTCCCATCTAGTTTGACAGTGGATTATTCTTTACGTATTAGGACTTCCCTTTACAGTGGCGGGACCGCGCCGGATTTACACCGACTTCCCTATTAAGCTAAATTCCGAGAAATTCAGCACCATAAAACTTATGTAATTTTTTGAAAAATTCTCGTTTAGTGTATCATAAAGCAATGATTCCATCTACACTCCGTTCATATATTTTTTTTTGAGAAGGATAAAATCGCAGAGAAGCAAGGAATGAAGCTGAATTATCACCATTAAACTTTCAAAACAGTCGGAATAAACTATTGAATTTTGATAAAGTTGGTATATGATAGATAAAGTTAACTAGAAATGTATGATTATAAAACCAAATATTCCAATTTAAAAGTGCTCTTGTATGAATATGCAAGGGATAATAGGGAAATCGGTGAGAATCCGATGCAGCCCCCGCTACTGTAACGCTGATGAAATTGTCGATAACCACTGGCATAAAGCTGGGAAGGGACAAAAGTAAATTGAAGCGTAAGCCAGGAAACCTGCTTTTAAAATTGTGTGATACTTTTCGGAGGGAAAGGTAGAAGAACTATGGAAATTTTGAGAGTTTCATCTTGCTTGCTGGAGGCTCCTTATTCATATAGTTTTTTTAAACCTTAACTCTAACAGTTAAGGTTTTTTATTTTGCCTTTTCTCAGAATTTAGGAGGAAGAAGATGACAACTTGGAACTTGAAAGGCACAAATTCGCATCTGTTGATTTGTAACGGCAGTAGTTGCATGAAAAAAGGCGGCGAAGAAATAACACAAGCAATTCGTGATGAAATTACTTCACAAGGTCTGAATCAAAAAATTCATACTACTAGAACTCGCTGTAACGGCAGGTGTAAGGATGCCTGCGTTGTGATTGCATATCCTCAAGGGACATGGTATCGAGTGGACTCACCTGATTTTGGACGTGAGATTGTCCGGAATATCGATGAAGAGAAGTTTATTCCGCAGATGCTTTACCAATTTACTGATGGAGAAATGACTCCTAATCCGGATTTTCCACCTCAAACAGGAATTTCAAAAGACAAGTCGTAAAAGGAGATGTCTAAATGAGTACAAACGGTAAATTATTTGTCGTTGGCTTTGGACCAGGGAATTTTGAACATATTACCAAACGTGCTGTAGAAGCCCTTCAAGAAAGTGACTTCATCATTGGTTACAAAACATATGTGGAACTCATTCAGGGCCTTCTTACAGATCAAACGATTATAAGTACGGGTATGACTGAAGAAGTATCACGTGCACAAGAAGCAGTGAAACAGGCGGAGTTGGGAAAGAAAGTGGCTGTAATTTCGAGTGGTGATGCAGGAGTTTACGGAATGGCTGGTCTGGTTTATGAAGTATTGATTGAAAAAGGGTGGAAAGAAGAAACGGGAGTAGCCATTGAAATCATTCCTGGTATTTCTGCCATCAATTCATGTGCCTCTTTACTTGGAGCACCTGTTATGCATGATTCCTGTACCATCAGCCTCAGTGACCATTTAACGCCTTGGGATCTTATTGCCAAAAGAGTAGAGGCTGCTGCAATGGCTGACTTTGTCATTGCGCTTTATAATCCTCGAAGCGGTAGACGGACTAGGCAAATTGTTGAAACACAGAAAATTTTACTGCGTTATCGCTCGCCCGAAACACCTGTCGGATTGGTGAAAAGTGCTTATCGCGATCGTCAGGATATTGTGATAACCAATTTGAAAGACATGTTAAATCACGATATTGGGATGCTAACGACCGTCATTATTGGAAATTCATCTACCTTTTTATATGATGACAAAATCATCACGCCACGTGGATATCAAAGAAAGTATACATTGAATTCGGAAAGGCAACCATTGAAGCCGCATCAACGCTTGCAAAAAGAAGCAGAACCGTGGGCATTAGATCAAGAAACGGCATCTATACAGGAAGCGTACACCGAGTCGACTGGCGGAGTTGGGTTGCTTACAAAAGCCCCAGAAAAAAAGCGCACTTCTTTTGAAGTGGCAATGGAAGCACTCATAAAAGTTAAGGGTCAAACAGTCCAGCAATCTATTACGCCAGTTGTTCAGCAAAAAATTGAGTCGGTATTCGAGCTTGCCGTTAGCCCAGGTGTGGCGAACAAGCAATTTACTCCCAAACAAATGATGACACTTGCAGAAGTTGTTGGAGAGAAAGGAACGATGGAATACACGCCAAATCATAAAATCGTTTTAAAGATTCCTACAACAGATCCAGAAGTTATTACTGGAAAATTGCAAACAGCAAACTTTTTATTATCGCCAATTGGGGATGTACTGACCTTAAAAGCTTGTGATTTCTGTGATGGTGAAAAAGTGGAATCCATTCCTTACGCGGATGAAATACAGAGGGTGCTTGGTGGGATTGATATGCCTAAGGAAATGAACATTGGTTTTAATGGGTGTGGAATGGCTTGTTATAGTGCAGTAATGGATGATATCGGGATCGTTTTCCGAAAAGGGAAATTTGATTTATTCCTTGGAGCTAAACCGGTGGGCAGAACTGCTCATCCTGGTCAACCTGTTGCTGAAGGAATTGAACCGGATCAACTAGTTGAATTAATTACAAACATTGTCAACGAATATAAACAAAATGCCCATCCTAATGAACGACTATTTAAATATTTTAAACGGGCGAAAAAGATACAAGGCTATTTATATCAAGACATTGCTCCCAAAATAAAAATAGAGCCTGCGCCTTGTGAAGACTAATCAAGAGGGGGATAACAAATGAAAGCAGTATTATTCGTAGGACACGGAAGCCGATTAGCTTCTGGAAACGAAGAGGTTATTCGTTTTATAAAAAATATGATTCCGATAATGGACGACTGCTTATTGATTGAAACATGCTTCTTGGAATTTGCCACGCCAAATATATCCCAAGGCATTGACAATTGTATAAAAAGAGGAGCCACTGAAGTTATCGTCATTCCGATTATTTTGCTACATGCAGGACATTCAAAATTACATATTCCAGCTGAAATAGAGGATGGAAGGAATAAATATCCAGCTGTTACATTCACATATGGACAAACGATTGGTGTTCACCATGAAGTATTGACGATTCTGACAGATCGCCTTGAGGAAGTTGGATTCGATACATCTTTGGAACACCCGGAGACAGCAATTTTGCTGATAGGTCGAGGTGGAAGTGACGCTGATGCAAATAGTGATATATATAAAATTTCACGATTATTGTGGGAAAAATTAAATGTGAAATGGGTCGAAAATGCCTTCATGGGTGTTACGGATCCGTTTGTTGATGAAGGCATTGAACGCTGTATTCGGTTAGGGGCAAAAAAAATAGTGATGCTTCCATATTTCCTCTTCACAGGTGTGTTAATGGAGAGAATGGAAAAGATGCTAACAGGCTATCAAGACCAATATTCAGAGCATGAATTTGTTTTGGCGAAATACTTTGGTTATCATCCAACATTACAAACCATACTGAAAGAACGTGTTATCGAAGCTAGCGAAGGAAGATCAAGTGGTACCCGTGATTTAGAAAACTATCGTAAACATGTCGAGGAACATGGTCATGCCCATCATCACCATCACCACGATCACGACCATGAACACGACCATGAACACGACCATGGACATGACCACCATGACCATGATGAGCAAGTGGTGGGGACGACAAAATGATTTTGTTCTTAGCAGGTACAAGCGATGCAAGGGAATTAGCGATTGAAATCCAACAGGTGGGATTCCAAGTTCTGGCAACGGTAGTGACCGAGTCGGCAGCGAAAAGTTTGCAAGATGCGAAGATAACAACTCGTATTGGACGATTAACTGCAACAGATATGGCATCTTTAATCATCGAAAAAGGCTTTCGAGCGGTAGTTGATGCAAGTCACCCATTTGCAGAAGAAGCATCTAAAAACGCTCTTCAGGCATCAAAGGAAGCAAATGTTCCTTATATTCGATATGAGCGTGAAAGTCAACGATTCCAGAATGAGAAATTGATTATGGTTCGTGATTATGCTGAAGCCGCCAAGCTTGCTGCTACAAAGCGGGGAGTTATTATGCTAACGACTGGTAGTAAAACCTTAGCGATTTTTGCTAAAGAGTTAGTAGGTTTGGAGAATACAAGAGTGATAGCGAGAATGCTCCCGCGCATTGATAATATGGAAAAATGTGCTCAGTTAGGGATTGAGCAAAAAAATATAGTCGCGGTTCAAGGTCCATTTTCAAAAGAATTGAACAAAGCGATTTACAATCAATATGGTGTCACGTTAATGATTACAAAAGAAAGTGGCAAGGTTGGATCTGTTGATGAGAAATTGGAAGCCGCATTGGAATGTGGAATTGAGACGATTATGATTTCTCGTCCCGATGTTGATTATAAAAATGTTCATTCCAATTTTAATCTGGTCATTGCCGATTTGAAAAAACAACTAAACGAAAAATAGGAGGAATATACGATGGATTTTAAAACAGATTTTAAACCCCTAACGGTTGATCCAGATAAAATTTATGATTATAGTTTTTCAATTATTGCTGAAGAAATGGGTAATCATGATTTTTCAGAAGATGAGTGGAAGATAGTTCGCCGTGTAATTCATGCATCAGCAGACTTTGAATTAGGAAGAAGCGTCATTATCCATCCAAATGCTATTCAAGCTGGTGTGGAAGCAATCCGCAAAGGAAGACATGTTATTGCCGATGTTCAAATGATAGAAAGCGGAACGGGGAAAAAACGTTTTCAAAAACATGGCGGGGATGTGCATTGTTATATTTCAGACCCTGATGTAATGGTTGAAGCAAAACGATTGAATACGACAAGAGCCATCATTTCGATGCAAAAAGCCGTAAAGGAAAATGAAGGCGGGATTTATGCCATTGGTAACGCTCCAACAGCATTATTAGAACTCATTCGTCTTATTAAAGAAGGGATTGCTAAACCAGACTTAATTATTGGTATGCCTGTTGGATTTGTTTCTGCCGCAGAATCAAAAGAAGAACTAGCAAAAATTACTGAAGTTCCTTTCATTACAAATGTTGGCCGAAAAGGCGGAAGTACTGTCACGGTTGCGGCATTGAATGCGATTTCCCTTTTAGCTGATTAGGTTAATCATGGAAAAGAAAGTCAAGAAAGATCCCTCCCAAATGCGGCATGGGTATACGACCGGGGCCTGTTCAACAGCAGTGACTAAAGCGGCATTGATCGCATTGATCACTGGTGATGCACTTGAGGAGGCAACGATTTCTTTGCCTATTGGCAGAGATGCTACTTTTACAATTGAGAAATATGATATAACGGAAAATTCAGTTAGTGCAGAAACAATTAAAGATGCTGGCGATGATCCGGATGCAACTCATCTGGCACATATAATTTCTACTGTCAGCTGGGCAGATACACCTGGCATCATCTTGGATGGAGGGATTGGTGTTGGTCGTGTGACCAAAGCTGGTCTTCCTGTTCCTGTCGGAAAAGCGGCAATTAATCCTGTGCCGCGCAAAATGATTTTAACAACCGTGCAACAAACATTAGAAGAATTTAAGGTTAATAGAGGTGTGAAAGTCGTTATATCCGTACCAGCAGGTGAAGAAATTGCGAAGAAAACATTAAACGGCCGGTTAGGGATTGTCGGTGGCATTTCCATTTTAGGAACAAGGGGCACCGTCGTTCCTTTTTCCAGTTCCGCATATATGGCAAGTATTGTCCAGGCGATTAGTGTTGCTAAAGCTGGTGGCTGTGATCATCTTGTCTTAACGACAGGTGGTCGCAGCGAAAAGTATGCAATGGGTCTTCTTGAGGGGTTACCTGAAGAAGCCTTTATTGAAATGGGTGACTTTGTAGGCTTCTCGCTAAAGCAATGCAAAAGACAGGGAATTAAAAAGGTATCTCTTGTCGGTATGATGGGGAAATTTTCGAAAGTTGCACAAGGTGTGATGATGGTGCATTCAAAAAGTGCACCAGTCGACTTCGGCTTTTTATCTGAAATTGCCCAAAGTGTCGGAGCAGATGATAACCTTGCTTTTGAAATTAAGAACGCAAACACCGCATCGCAAGTCGGTGATATGATGGCCGAGATTGATAACAAAGAATTCTTCAATAAACTTTGTGAAGCCTGCTGTCACTCAGGATTAAAGCAAGTGAAGGGCGGCATTGAAATGGAAACGGCGATTTATTCGTTGAAAGGACAATTACTAGGAAGGGCTGTTGGAATTGACTCAATCGATTAAATTAATCGGGATAGGAGATAACGGTCAAGAAAGCTTACTGCCTCAATATGCACAATGGATTGAAGAAAGTGAAGTGCTTATCGGCGGTGAGAGGGTCTTGTCCTTCTTCCCGAATTATCAAGGAAAGAAGATTGTCATAAAGGGCGGCATGAAAGCAGTTGTAGAACGACTACAGGAAGAGACTCGTCCAACGGTCGTTTTAGCTTCTGGTGATCCGCTATTTTACGGAATTGGCGGCTATCTTTCCAGCAAGATGAATATAGAAGTATACCCATATTTTAGTTCAGTTCAACTCGCTTTTGCCAAAATGGGTGAAAGCTGGCAAGATGCTTTCCTTGTTAGTGTTCATGGTCGAAGTATGAAAGGGTTGGCCCAACGGATCGATGGGAAAGCAAAAGTTGCATTGCTTACTGACGTTGAAAATAGTCCTAATCAACTTGCTAAATATCTTCTATCATTTGGTATGACAGAATATCGGGCATTTGTGGCGGAGAATCTTCAAGGAGAAAATGAAAATTCAGGATGGTATGAACTTGAAGAAATGATAGAGCGGGAATTCTCACCGTTAAATGTCGTCATTTTGAAAAAGATATCTGAAGGACCGAGCTGGTCATTAGGCATTGAAGATGAAGAATTTTCGCAGCGGAAGCCAGATAAAGGTCTCATTACCAAAAAGGAAATTCGAGTATTAAGCCTTCATGCGTTAAAACTTAAGAAAAACAGCATGGTCTGGGATGTTGGGACGTGTACGGGCTCAATGGGGATTGAAGCTGCGAAGCTCTCACCTGAAGGTCAAGTTTTTGCGATTGAAAAAAATGAGGCGGATTTAGAAAATTGTTTACAAAACCAACGTAAGTTTCGTACCGATTTAACGGCGATTCATGGAAAAGCACCGCAAGGCTTAGAAACGTTTCCTGATCCGGATGCCATTTTTATTGGTGGAACTGGCGGCGAAATGGTGGACCTCATCCAGACTTGCTGTAATCGGTTGAAAAAAGGAGGAAGGATTGTCCTAAATGCCGCTACGATAGAAAATCTCTACCGTGCGAACGAGGCTTTTGCAGAAGCAGGTTTTCAAACCTCCATCATGCATGCTCAAATTTCACGAAGCAAGCCTATTTTAGGAATGAACAGATTTGTACCACTGAATCCGGTTTATATCATTACTGCACAAAGAAAGGAAGACATGAATGAGTAATCTTGGTACATTATATGGTCTTGGCGTCGGTCCTGGAGATCCGGAGCTAATTACAGTAAAAGCGTTTCGAGTCATTCAGGAATCGCCAGTTATTGCGTATCCAAAAAAAAGAAAAGGTAGCAAAAGCTACGCCCATCGTATCGTAGAAGTATACATTCGGCCTGAGGAGAAGGAAATGCTCGGACTTGTTTTTCCGATGACGAAGGATCAAACGATTTTGGATCGGGAATGGAATGAAACAGTTGAGAAGGTTTGGCAAAAATTATATGAAGGTAAAGATGTTGCTTTCGTTACAGAAGGAGATCCGCTTTTATATAGTACGTTCATACATATGATGAAATTGATGCAGGAGTTGCATCCTGAAGTTGAGATTAAGACGGTACCAGGCATATCTTCGTTTAACGGGTCAGCTTCAAGATTGGGCATTGCTTTGGCAGATGGCGATGATCATGTTGCGATTATTCCTGCAAGAGATGATTATGAAGCGATGAAGAAGGCGATTGAAGATCATGATGCTGTAGTGTTCATTAAAGTCGCAAAAGTAATCGATTTAATGATAACTGTATTAAAAGATTTAGATTTGCTTGAAAAGGCTTCAGTTGTAACCAAAGTCACTTCCGATGAGGAAGTAATTTGGAACTTAAGTGAATTGGAAGGACTTGAACTAGAATACTTAACTTTGATGGTGGTGAGAAAGTGAAAATTTATATTGTAGGTGCTGGTCCAGGAGATCCGGATTTGATTACGGTAAAAGGATTGAATATTCTCCAAACGGCAGACGTTATTTTATATACGGATTCATTAGTAAATGAAGAATTGATTGCAAAGGCAAAACCTAATGCCGAGGTGCTGAAAACGGCTGGAATGCATTTGGAAGAAATTGTTGATGTTATGGTTGATCGTGTTAAAGCAGGAAAAATGGTAGCCCGTATTCACACAGGAGATCCTGCTATGTACGGTGCAATCATGGAACAAATTGTTCTATTGAAGAAAGAGGATATTGGCTATGAGGTGATTCCTGGTGTTAGTTCAGTATTTGCTTCAGCAGCAGCAATTGGCGCCGAGCTGACGATTCCTGATTTAACTCAGACACTTATTTTAACGAGAGCTGAAGGACGGACACCGGTTCCAGAATTTGAAAAATTACGAGATTTAGCGAGTCATCATTGTACGATTGCCCTTTTCTTAAGCGCAACCTTAACAAAAAAAATCGTCAAAGAACTCCAAACAGCGGGGTGGAAAGATGATACGCCTGTTGCAGTCATACAACGGGCAACATGGCCGGACCAAAAAATAGTCCGTACTACCTTAGTGAATTTAGATGAAGATATGCGTAAAAATGGAATCCGCAAGCATGCAATGATTTTGGCTGGATGGGCGTTAGACCCTAATATCCATGATAAAGGTGAATACCGTTCCAAACTATATGATGCGAGCTTTACCCACGGTTTCCGAAAAGGTGTCAAGCCATGATCATTGAATTAAAAGAAGAGGAACTTGCCCCCATAAAACGGTCACATACTTATGCAATCGTAGCGATTACAAAGCATGGTGTAGAACTAGCAAGAAAATTACACACTGTTTTTTCAAATTCTGATCTATATTACATGAGCAAGTTTGAAAAAGGGGATGAAGAGCACAGACAAATCCAGCTTTTTTCAGGAAGTGTCCGTATGCTGTTACCCGCTTTATTCAAGGAATATAAAGGAATCATTTTAATTATTTCACTCGGTGCCGTCGTCCGGATGATTGCTCCAATTTTGAAGGATAAAAAAACGGACCCAGGAGTTGTTGTCATTGATGACAAAGGGGAAAATGTTATCAGTGTATTGTCAGGACATCTTGGAGGGGCTAATGAGCTTACCAAGGAAGTTGCAGCAGCGCTTGATGCAAATCCAATTATTACAACTGCATCAGATGTCCAAAAAACGATACCTGTCGATTTATTCGGCCAGCGCTTTGGCTGGGTTTGGGATTCTGCTGAAAAATTAACGCCAGTGAGCGCGTCGGTTGTGAATGAAGAGCATGTTGCAATTGTTCAGGAGTCAGGTGAACGGAACTGGTGGACGTATGAAACAGCATTACCTGAACAAATAATCGTTTATCCGTCAATTGATGACGCCCTAAAAGCAAAGCCTCTAGCAGCCTTAGTTGTTACTCATAGGGAGCTTAGTCAGACGGAAAATAAGATTCTGGACAATGGTATTGTATTTCGTCCACAAGTCATTGTTCTTGGAATCGGCTGTAATCGAGGAACATCGGCCGTTGAAATTGAGCAGGTAATTGTGGAAACATTAGCGGAATTATCATTTTCCATAAAAAGTGTTAAAGCAATATGTACAATTTCAATAAAGAAAGATGAAATTGGTTTACTCGAAGTCATTCAAAAATACGGTTGGGAATTTGTGTATTTTGAACCGGAAGAACTTAATCAGGCTAAAATTGAAGCTCCGTCAGATACAGTATATAAATACACAGGTGCTTATGGCGTAAGTGAGCCGGCTGTTAGACTCTATACTGGAGCGGGACAATTGGAGCTGGTTAAGAAAAAATCGGGAAATGTCACCATTTCAGTTGGGATTATTCCTTTTTAAGGAAGGGAGCAGTATTTATGAGCGATAGAAGATTAGTTATTGCTGGTACCGGTAGCGGGGTCGGAAAAACGACATTGACCATCGGAATTATGGCAGCCCTCCAGAAGAAAGGGTATACCGTTCAAGGGTTTAAATGTGGTCCTGACTATATTGATCCAACCTATCATACAGCCGTTACGGGACGAACTTCACGAAATCTTGACAGCTGGATGTTTGAGCACGATATTGTCCGAGAAATACTTAACAAAGCGAGCGTTGGAGCGGATATCTCGATTATCGAAGGAGTCATGGGCTTTTTCGATGGAAAAAATCCTTTATCGAATACAGGGTCAACAGCTGAAATCAGCATGATTACTGAAAGTCCTGTCTTGTTAATTGTCAACTGTGCGAGTATGGCGCGTAGCGCAGCTGCGATTGTTAAAGGGTTTCAAGCATTTTCTACGGGCCCGAACATTATTGGAGTAATTGCCAATCAAGTGGGAAGTGAGGGGCATTACAAAATTGTCAAAGCAGCCATCGAGCAGGAATGCGATGTTCCAGTGATGGGGTATATGAAACGTGAGTTGGATATTGATATTCCTAGCCGTCATTTAGGCTTAATTCCTGCCATTGAACGAGGTGAACTTGAACCATTTTTCGATAAACTCGCTCATTTAGTCATGGAAACGATTGATATCGAACAGCTGTATCTCTTGGCTAAGACCAGCACCATTTCCGGTGGGAATTCAGGAATCTTTCAGTCTAGTAGCAAGAAAGACGTGTGCATCGCCGTTGCAAAAGATGCCGCCTTTAATTTTTATTATCAGGAAAACCTTGAGTTGCTTGAAGCAAAAGGAGCGAACATCAAGTATTTTTCTCCATTAAAAGGGGATGAAGTTCCGTTGGATGCGGATGGCTTATACCTTGGAGGCGGTTTTCCAGAAGAATTTGCAGATGAACTTTCTCGCAATGAAATTGCTATAAGATCCATCAGAAACGCCATTGAAAAGGGTTTGCCAACCCTAGCAGAATGTGGTGGATTCATGTTTTTGAGCAATTCTATTGAAACAACTTCTGGAGATAAGTATCCGATGGCAGGATTGATTCCAGGTAGGATCAAAATGCAGAAAAAGCTTGCGGCACTGGGATATCGTGAAATAACTGGAACCGAAAGCAATTTTTTAATTAAAGATTGTGAGCAGGCAAAAGGTCATGAATTCCACTATTCTACATTTGATCCAGATGATGTTCTTCCGCATGCTTACGAGGCCAAAGGTAGATTTGGTTCAAAAAAAGAAGGGTGCATAATAGGAAATCTGGTAGCTGGATATACCCATTTTCATTTTGCTTCCAATCCTAAACTTGTTGAGAATTGGATAGGTGCATGCTTAAAACAAAAAAACTGATAGGACAAGAAACATATCAACAATGAAAAGTTGTTTTTTGATAATAAGAGGAGGCAAGAGCATGAAACCGGGAAAGGTACATCTGGTCGGTGCGGGTCCCGGAGATCCGAAACTAATTACGGTTTATGGAATGGAATGTATACAAAATGCGGATGTCATTGCTTATGACAGGCTCGTCAATCCAAAACTATTAACCTATGCAAAAGAAAATGCAGAGCTTGTATATTGCGGGAAATCACCTGGAAGACATCATCTCATTCAAGAAGAAATTCATTCACTTTTGGTAGAGAAGGCCTTGCAGGGAAAAAATGTTACCCGCCTAAAGGGAGGAGATCCGTTTGTCTTTGGTCGGGGAGGAGAGGAAGCTGAGGTCCTGGCGGCTAATGGGATTGAATATGAAATAATCCCAGGAGTGACAGCGGGCATTGCAGCTCCAGCTTATGCCGGTATACCCGTTACCCATCGTGAACATGCGTCGAGTTATGCAATTGTGACCGGACATGGACGTGATTACAAGGGTCAAGACAACCTGAATTGGCAGGCATTGGCTCAAGGAATTGATACCATCGCCTTTTACATGGGAATTGGCAATATGCCATTTATCTGCGAACAATTGATAGAGCATGGTAGGGACGAAGAAACACCAGTGGCTGTCATTGAATGGGGTACAACAGATAAACAAAGGACGATAACTGGAACCTTGAATACGATTTCTATGCTTGCTATGAAAGAGGAAATTCAAAATCCGGCAATCTTTCTGGTAGGTGAAGTCGTTCAATTAAGAGAAAAAATCCAATGGTTTGAAAAAGTGATTGATTCAGAGTCTACGAGTGAAGGGAATGAGTCAAGATGTCTATCATTCAAGAATTGAAAGACCGCAGAGCCATACGGAACTATGAAGAAAAAGAAGTAGAAGATGAAAAAATCAGGCAGTTATTAGAAGCAGCTACATATGCCCCTAACGACCGACTACGTGAACCTTGGGGGTTTTATGTAATCAAAGGAGAAGCGAAGAAGCGCTACGAACAGTTGGCAGAAAAATATTTACATGAGCGTTTCCCGACCAAGCCGAAATTGATTGATAGTTCACTAGAAGTTGTAAAAACTACACCGCTTATCATTGTCGTAACCTCTGATATTTTGCCTGACGATCCGGAATCATCCGAGGACAATGTATTTGCCTCTTGTTGTGCTGTCCATTCGATGTGGCTTGCAGCAAAAGAACTAGGTCTTGGCTTTGTGTGGCGCACTAGAGGAGTAGGCCTTGTCAGAGATGAACGACTGCACGAATTTATCGGTTCACCGGAAAACAAAAAAGTAATCGGTACTATTTTTATCGGCTATCCTAAAAAAGATCAACCTGTTCCTGTTACTAAAAGAACTTCATACATAGAAAAAACAGTTTGGCTATGAAGGTAGGCGAATAAATTGGCGCGAAGAGGATTGTTTCTTATATATACCGGTAATGGGAAAGGGAAAACGACTGCCTCACTTGGTGTTACTTTACGGGCTATTGGGAGAGGCATGAACGTTAAATTTCTCCAATTTATAAAATCTCCAGAGCGTACATATGGAGAGGCATTGGCTTTAAAGAAATTAGGAGTTGAAATGGAACAACTCGGGATTGGGTTTACATGGACTAAAACACCACAAGAGCATCGGGAGGCACTAACAATAGCTTGGGAAAAAGCAAAACAGGCCCTTTGTGATCCTACAATCGATTTACTGGTTCTGGATGAGTTAAACAATGCGTTAGCGATTTCCAAGTTCCCGATTGGTGATGTCTTGCCATTAGATGAAGTAATTGATGCGATTCGTAATCGGCCCGCTCATATGCATTTAGTCGTTACTGGCAGGGATGCAAAACAGGAACTGATGGATTTGGCGGATTTAGTTTCTAATATTGATGCGACTAAGCATTACTATGAAGAAGGAATCGGCGCTGTCAAAGGATTAGAGTTTTAAGGGGTGAGACGAATGAAAGCAAGATCCATTATGATACAAGGGACGTCCTCTGATGTTGGGAAAAGTTTGATTTGTACGGCACTATGCCGGGTTTTTTCCAATAAAGGATTACGAGTCGTACCATTCAAATCTCAAAACATGGCTTTAAACTCGTATGTAACCTTAGATGGCGGTGAAATCGGCCGTGCTCAAGGTGTACAAGCCGAGGCGGCACGGATTACAGCAACCACTGATATGAATCCAATTCTATTAAAACCGAAGCAGGATATGGTTTCAGAAGTCATTGTGCATGGAAAACATTTTCTTGATATGGATGCAAAAAGCTATCGATATCAATTTGTCCAAGAGGCCATGCCCATCGTACGTAAATCGGTGGAAAAACTTCAGGACGAATATGACATTATCGTTCTTGAAGGAGCAGGAAGTCCAGCTGAAATCAACCTGAAGGACCGAGATATTGCAAATATGCGTATGGCCAAACTTGCAGATGCTTCGGTCATTTTGGTAGCTGACATTGATCGTGGTGGAGTTTTTGCGTCAATTATTGGAACACTTGCCTTATTGGATAAGGATGAACGCGAAAGTGTAAAGGGGATTATCATCAATAAATTTCGTGGCATGCGCGAGTTATTGGATGACGGCATTGAATGGGTGGAAAAAGAAACAGGGATTCCAGTTCTCGGTGTACTTCCTTATATAGACGTGAATATTGAAGCGGAAGATTCATTAGCACTATCTTCCTTACGCTTTAAAAAACCCAAAAAGGCTGAATTTCCAATCGATGTCGCCGTTTTAAGATTGCCTCGCATCTCCAATTTTACAGACGTGGATCCTTTCTTTGATGAACCGGGTGTAGGGGTCAGACTTGTAGGCAGTGTGCACGAATTAGGGAATCCTGACCTTCTTATCTTGCCTGGTACAAAAAATACGATGGAAGATCTAGAGTGGCTGAGAAGAGCAGGACTGGATAGGGCCATCCAAGATTTGCGTGAAAAAGGGACATTAATATTTGGGATATGTGGTGGATTTCAAATGCTGGGGACGAAGCTTTTCGATCCCGATGCAGTCGAGGGCTACGGAGAAAATGCAATAGGACTTTCTCTTCTTCCAGTACAAACTGTCTTTAATGCAGAAAAGAAAACGGTCCAAATGGAAGGTGTTCTTACTTCAGGGATCCTGGAAGTAGAAATGAATCTGACCGGTTTTGAGATCCATTTAGGGAGAACATCATTGGACTCTTCACTAGTAAGGCCATTTCTTTTATTGAAGGATGGAAGAGAGGATGGGGCTATTTCTGCAGACAACAAAGTCATTGGAACCTATCTTCATGGGATTTTCCATAATCGCTTGTTTACAAGAATGCTAGTTAATCAAATTCGAAGGTCAAAAGGATTGGATGAAGTGAAGGAAAATGTTCAAAGTGACTCAGAGCGAAGAGAAGAAGCTTATAACCTCTTGGCTTCACATTTGGAAGAAAATATAGATATGGATACTATCTATAAATGGCTGCGGTTTGAAACGATGGAAAGTTGAATAGTAGTCTCACCTTATCCATCAAGCTATCGTGAATTATTATCTAAAATAAAGCGCAATTCTTTCCATGTATCATGGACAGAGTTGCGCTTTTTTGTATATCGTAAGGATTCAAATGAACTAATATTCTTTCGTTTTTATATTATTTACTTCCGTGAAAATCACATTCACCATGAAATATAGGGTTAAACTTTCTTTTATTTAGTCATATTAAGTGACAGACATATACAAGATATGTTATGTTGGCTTCTCTACATACTTTATAGAATTAAAAGGATGAGGTGTTTGATATGAACAAAACAGAACTAGTGAGTAATGTGGCAGCACAAGCTGAACTAACAAAAGACGACGCTAAAAAAGTAGTGGATGCATTGTTTGAAACAATCACGACTACGCTTGCTAAAGAGGAAAAAATCCAATTAGTAGGATTTGGAACATTTGAAGTGCGCGACCGTGCAGCTCGTACAGGCAGAAACCCACAAACAGGTGAAGAAATTCAAATTGCAGCTAGCAAAGTACCCGCTTTTAAAGCAGGTAAGGAATTAAAAGAAGCTGTAAAATAAAATAAACATGTAGTGAAAAAAACTCTGGAGATGAGAAAAGTCTCCAGAGTTTCAGACTGTAGACAAACTCGATAATAATTGAGTTTGTCTACAGTCTTTTTAGGTTTTTAAAATTTGACCGTTGATTTCCACTCCAGGCACTCGCTTTCCGCGGGCGGTCCGGGAGCCTCCTCGGGCTTGCGCCTGCGGGGTCTCCCCTAGACGCGCTTTTCCCGCAGGAGTCTCGCACCTTCCGCTCCAATCAACTTTGTTATAAAATTTAGATAGAA
>NZ_JBNNTG010000027.1:0-92720 GCF_050278525.1 Peribacillus sp. NPDC096540
CCCATCGGGCGAGATTTTAAAGTACTCAACAACAAATAAAGAGGGATATCGCGAGTACAAATCTCCCAAACACATTTGTAAGACATGTTCATTTTTATCACAGTGTACAGAAAGCAAAGACCATCAAAAAGTGGTGACGCGCCATATCTGGCAAGAAAATATGGAAGAAGCAGATCACCTGCGTCATCATCAAGATGTAAAACCTATCTATGCGAAACGCAAGGAAACGATTGAGCGTGTATTCGCAGATGCAAAAGAAAAGCATGGTATGCGTTGGACTACTTTAAGGGGACTTAAAAAATTGTCGATGCAGGCGATACTTACTTTCGCTGCCATGAATTTAAAGAAGATGGCCAATTGGACATGGCAAGGTCCAAAGATGACCTAACATAGTGGGCTCGTAGAGACCAAAGCTCTTAATCTTGAGCAAAATTCCAAGAAAATATCAAAAGGGGTTCGGAATTAAAACATTCCGAACCCCTTTTGTCGACAAACTGCGTCTTCTATACATATAGAAGACGTCAGACTGTATACAAACTCGATGAAAATCGAGTTTGTATACAGTTTTTTTATGGCTTGTACAATTTGAACGTTGATTTCCACTCCAGGCACTCGCTTTCCGCGGGCGGTCCGGGAGCCTCCTCGGCTTTCGCCTGCGGGGTCTCCCCTAGACGCGCTTTTCCCGCAGGAGTCTCGCACCTTCCGCTCCAATCAGCTTTGTTATAAAATTTAGATAGAACCTTTTTTGCCTACAGTCTTTTTTGTTTTAGGCTCTGTTAAAGAATAATGTTGATATTTGATACCTGTTCAAAATCCTGGTATTATCCTTATAAGAACAAATATTCGGTAGGTTGTAAGGTTGAGCAAAGCGTTTAGTAACTTGTTAAAGCATATCGACAAATTACCGCATACTGAAAAAGAACGAGTGTATCAATGGGTAAGACGTTATGTTGAGCCTTCTTCCTCAGTGGGTGGTCGTCTAATCAAAGAAATGAGAGAAACTCGCTTTAAAGAAGGTTTTGAGTGTCCTCATTGTGAATCTAAGCACGTTGTTCGTTTCGGTAATTATAATGGTCGCCAACGCTATCGTTGTAAGTGTTGCAGTAAGACCTTTACCGATACAACAAATACTGTCTTGTATCGTACACGAAAAGGTGATGAATGGATTACATTCGTTGATTGTTTGTTTAAAGGATATTCCCTACGAAAATCGGCTGAAATCGTTGGGGTTACTTGGGTTACGCTATTTAATTGGAGACACAAGCTACTGAATGCCCTTAAACAAATGGATTTTGAGCAATTTGAAGGTATTGTTGAAGTAGACGAAACCTATTTTCTATACTCGCAGAAAGGTACACGTGGCATTACTGAACGTAAAGCTCGTAAGCGTGGTGGAAAATCTAAACACAGAGGAGTAAGTCACGAACAGGTTTGCGTTCTTGTTGCAAGAGACCGAACGAAAGCAACAGTTTCAAAAGTTGCTTGTATGGGGCGTGTTGTGAAGAACAAAGTTGATAATATGATAGGCTCTAAGTTGACACCTGATAACGTCCTTGTTACAGATGCTTGGAGAGCTTATAAAACCTATGCAAAAGAAAAGGGATTAGAGCATTATTCAATCAAATCTAATGATGGAAAACACGTTATAAAAGGTTTGTATCACATTCAGAATGTTAACGGTCTCCATTCTCGTATGAAACAATGGATAAACCGATTTAAAGGCGTGGCTACAAAATATCTCGACAACTATCTGGCCTGGTTTTTATTTGTCGATAGCCGTAGTAATGAAAGTACGAAGCACAATATTAAAGAGTTATTATTATCATCGTTTGTATTTGAAATGACTGATACTTATGATAGCTTACGACTATCAAAATTCCTTGTTTAGTTTTTCTTCCATATAACGAGCAAATTAAAGTTGGTGAAAATATGTCAAATAAAAAATATGAATTATTAAAAGCGTTTCCAACTGAATTAGAGGAAGATGCAATTAGAGTTTTGAGTATGATTAACCAAACAAACAAGTTAGACTTCTCTTACTGTTTTGAGGTTAATTTTAAGGGAAGTAAGTTGAATATTCCTGAACGTATTTATTATAATGAACCTTCCTTATCGCAATATAATTCATTAACAGATAGACAACAAATAGTATTAAATTGTTTATTTACAAGGCATCACGATGGTTTTGTTAGAGAAGAAAATTTAAAAGATAATTCATCAATGCAGTGACCACAATTGGATAATTCCCTATTTAATTCGACTGACGGGTGAGTATGTAATCGAAATCTTACAAGTGATAAAAGATAATTTAGGTAATATTGATAAGGGGATAACAAAAGATTTCATTGCAGAAAATGCAAGATTTTATAATACAATCGAAAGTCGAGCAGTAAGTTATTGGGATTGTTATTATCGAAGTAAACATCCAACCAAAACAGATTATGTGGGTTTTAAAATCATTGAGTATTTCAGTTCGTAAATTTTCTTTACATTGAGCTTAAGTTTTGGGGAGTCCAAAAATATTTCTTGTACTCCCCTTAACTTTATCTAATTAACAACATTAACATTTAACAGAGCCTTGTTTTAAAATGGAAGTATTAAAACTTGAGGTGATGAGGATGCTTTCTAAACATGATTCTATTCAGCGAGATCAACTTGAAATGATTACTTAGATCAACTGGTGCCAGCGAACCATTTGGTTCGAAAAATTGAGGCCGCCATTGACTTCTCATTCATATATGACTTGGTGAAAGATATGTATTCAGAGGTAGGACGCCCAAGTAAAGTAGTGACACGTCATATTTGGCAAGATTATATGGAAGAAGCAGATCATCTGCGTCATTATCAAGATGTAAAACCTAACTATGCGAAACATAAAGAAACGATTGAGCGTGTTTTCGCAGATGCAAAAGAAAAGCATGGCATGCGTTGGACTACTTTAAGGGGACTTAAAAAATTGTCGATGCAGGCGATGCTCACTTTCGCTGTCATGAATTTAAAGAAGATGGCCAATTGGACAGGGCAAGGTCCAAAAATGGCCTAACATAGTGGGCTCGTAAAGACCCAATTCCTTAATATTGAGCAAAATTCAAAGGGAATTTCAAAAGGGGTTCGGAATGTTTTAATTCCGAACCCCTTTTGTCTACAAACTGTCGTCTTCTATACATATAGAAGACGATTTTTTTTTATAGATTTAAGGTTGCTGTAAGGTTGGCACAAAGATGATGTAAGGATGAGCATGTAAAGTATAAGTATCAACATTACTGAAGAGGTGAAACAAATGGAACCATTATTAAAAGTAGAAAATATAAAAAAAACATATGGTAAATCAAGCGCTGCCTACACAGCGTTAGAAAATATATCTTTTGACATTCATGAAGGAGAGTTTGTAGGTATAATGGGACCTTCTGGAGCGGGGAAATCAACTTTGCTTAATATGTTAGCAACAATTGACTCCCCAACTGAAGGGAAAATTTATATGAATGATACGAGTATTCACGATATGAAGGGCGCTGCTTTAACAGATTTCAGACGTGACAACCTTGGTTTCATCTTCCAAGATTACAATTTACTCGATTCATTGACTGTGAAGGAAAATATATTATTACCACTGGCGATTGCGAAAATTCCAGCGAAAGAAATTAATATCTTAGTGAATCGTATCGCTAAAGTATTTGGTATTGAAGATTTACTAGCTAAATATCCATATCAAATTTCAGGTGGCCAAAAGCAAAGAACAGCTGCAGCCAGAGCGCTTGTTACAGAGCCTGCACTGATCCTGGCTGATGAGCCAACAGGTGCACTTGACTCAAAATCAGCGACAGGTTTACTGGAAAGCTTAAGTAAATTAAATGAAAATAATAATTCTACAATCATGTTGGTAACACATGATGCATATGCCGCAAGCTTCTGCAGACGTATTATTTTCATCAAGGATGGCACGCTTTCAACAGAAATTTATCGTCGTGGCCAATCACGTAAAGTTTTCTTCCAACAGATTTTGGATGTCCTTGCAACAATTGGAGGTGAGGTAGATGACGTTATTTAGTCTAGCGAGGAAAAATATTGCACGAAACCTCTCCCAATATTTTTTATACATCGCATCTATGGTTTTTAGTATTATCATCTACTTTACATTTGTGACATTAAAATATAGCGATACGATTGCAGAAAAAACGGCTTCATCACAAAAATTAGATTCACTAATGAGTGGTGCCGCAGTCATTCTAATATTCTTCGTTGCCATATTTATTGCCTATTCGAATTCATTCTTTATGAAAAAACGTAAAAAAGAAGTTGCATTGTATGCATTGCTTGGCGTACGTAACCGTCAAATTGGCTTTATGCTCTTCTTTGAAAACTTATTATTAGGTTTGGTTTCATTAGTTGTGGGGATTGTACTTGGATTCCTTTGTTCAAAAGGATTTATGACGATTTTGATTTATTTAATGGGCTATGATGTCATAGCACCATTTACATTTTCAGGATCCGCAGCTTTGAACACTGCTATCGTATTTCTTATTATTTTCTTAGTGACATCATTCCAGGGCTATCGTTTAATTTATCAATTTAAATTAATTGATCTATTCCACGCATCGAAAAAGGGGGAAGCGGCTCCGAAGTCATCAATGATTGTAGCCATTCTTGGGGTTTTATTAATTGTCACCGGTTATTGGTTAGCGATGCAAGATCTATTTACTTCAAAAGTGTGGGAAAAAGTCGGATTTTTAATGACAGCACTAATTATTTTGACAACAGTTATTGTCGGCACGTTTTTATTGTTCCACAGTGTGACAGGCTTTGTGTTAGCCATAATTAAGAAAAATGAAAAATGGCTATGGAAAGGTCTTCATATAATGACGATCTCACAACTGCTATATCGTATTCGGGGGAATGCACGTACATTGACCGTGATTGCGGTGTTAAGTGCTACAACTGTAACAGCAGGCGGTGCAGTGTATGGTCTTTATTACAACACAAATGACCAAGTTATGACCGCTGATCCAAATACTTTTATGTATCAGCAAACAGATGCAAAAAGCAATCAACAAGTTAGCGCTTTATTGCCAGATACAAAGTACGATGAAAATATCGAAGCACTATCAGTCACATTTAATACAAAAGAATTAAACGCGGCATCAGTTTTCGATAGCTCAGATAAAAGAATTTACACGGTTATCAACGAAAAAACATATAACAAACTAGCAGCAGTACAAAACAAGGAAGAATTACATGTAAATGCTGATAATGCGGTTATTTTAGATATTGGATATGACAAAAGATTCTCACCTAAATACAAGGGAAAGACCATCACGACAGAAAACAACTCTGCAATCACATTCCAGAGCTTTAAAACACAAACCGTTTTAAATGCCGGCACAGCAGGTATTGCAGTTGTGGTATCAAATGATCAATTTAAAGTATTACAAAAAGAAGGAGAAGCACTAAAATACCGTGTCATTGGTGTGGACAAAGCTTCTACGGATTTATCAGAAAAAATTGCAAAACAAATACCTGAAGAAGCGCTATTTTCTAGTGCTCCTCAAGATTTTCAGACAAGCATCGAAGGCGTAGGATCACTGCTCTTTATCGGAAGCTTCCTGGGTCTGGTATTTTTAGCTGCAACAGGTAGTATCATTTATTTTAAAGTTTTAACTGAAGCAGAGGAAGATAAATCACAATACAATATGCTTCATAAAATGGGCGTTAGCGCAAAAGAAATGCGGAAATCCATTGCATCACAAGTATTCGTAATCTTCTTCGTACCACTAGCGGTAGGGTTATTACACAGTGCAGTTGCTTTAAAAGCCTTCTCTAGCTTACTGATGATGGACCTAGCAAAACCTGTGTTGATCTGGATGATTGCTTATACAGTTATCTACGGTCTGTATTATATCTTAACGGTAGCTTCTTACAATCGTATTATCACACAAAATAATAAAACAGAAGGATGATAGAGATGAAAAAATTTCTAATGGTAGTTGGTATTTTGTTTTTGCTAGGAGTAGTAGGGGTATTCGCGCTTACTAATATTGACTTCAACCGTATGAATGCCAGCAATTATTATTTACAAATTACAGAGGATGGGGAAGAGCATGAAACCAAACTGGATGATGGTACAGTGATGACCTCCTATTCTTATAAACTGGACGCCACAAATGCTGATGGTGAAACAATACAACTTGAATTCACGGCACAAAAAAATCTTCGGAAAGATGCCTACTTGAAAATGTACGTGAAAAATGGAGATGAAGTATCGTCTTATGATGAAGTGAAATTTGAGGAAATCCCGAAAAAGGCACAAAAAAAATAAAATAGGAAAGAAGGGCTGTCTCCAATAAGTAAGTGGAGTACAGCCCTTTTCTCTGCCTATTAAGAAGAACAGAATTAGCATTATAAAAGTATAGTAATGGTGGTTCCCTTATTTTCAACGCTAGTCAAATCTAGTTTTCCGTTATGAGCTAAAATAATATCTCTTGCTATAGCCATTCCTAATCCAGTCCCATGTGTGCTGGTAGTATTCGTCCCTCGATAGTAGCGTTCAAAAACCTGTTCTAAATCTTTAGGGGGAATACCGCGGCCATTATCAGCAATGGTAATTTGGGTATGAGATCCTGGGGCTGTGGATATGCTGCTTGAATTTTGCTCTTGTCCACCTTGTAGATAAATATTATTAATTTGTATATTCACAACGACATTTTCATCATTATGCACAAGTGCGTTGTAGATAAAGTTAAGGATCGCCCTTTTCAGTAATTTTTTATCCACTTTATGCATTGCTTTGTCCACATTTGCCTCAAATTCAACCTGTCGATCACCAAATGATGAATCATTTAAAAGCTCAATCGTCATTTCACGAATAAACCCGACAATATTTACATCTTCAAATTGCAAAGGGAGCTGTTGATTACGTAAACGCATCGTTAAATTGAGGTCATCTAACAAATCTTTCATATATATAGACTGTCTATTAATAATAGATGTATACTCGTGCAGTTCTTTTGGTGTTAAATCTGTGGCGCCATCTTTTATCAATTCTGCATAACCATGGATAGAGGCAAGTGGTGTCTTCATGTCATGAGAAACATTGCTAATCCATTCCTCACGCATTTGGTCAAGCTGATCACGCTCTTTCTCATACTGATCTAACTTTACCGATAGTTCATTCATATTGCGAAATACATCTTCATAAACGCCTTTTGGTATACTCATCTTCTTAAAGCGTCTCTCCCGAAGCTGCTGAATTCCTTCTATTAATATGTTCAGTGGACTCGTTAATCTTTTACCAAATAAGAATCCAATGACTAATGCAATAATAATATCTATGATTAAAAATAGTAAAAATAAGATATTAAAGTTTTTAAAAACTTTTGCATAATCATAGGTCATTACATAGCGACCTATTTTCTGTTCCTTAACGCCTACAAAATAGCTGAAATTATGGGCTTCACCGACAAAAACAGTCGTCTTTGCATCAATTTCTTTATACTTATACATTTGTACGATTTCAACAGGAGAATACACTGTTTGCAAATTTTGAGGTGTATAAAAGGCTGCCACTTGCTCACCCTTATTATTCAAAAATTGTATCCAGGCCTTATTGTCTTTGAGTTTATCTAGCCCTTCTTCATTTACCATTGGTTTGTTATCTTGTATTTCTACATATTGTGAAAATGTTCGGCTAAAGTTTTCTGCAGATACTTCTTCTGTCCCGAAATTATACATCGATCGAAAAAAGAGTAAGCAGAAGAGTATAATTGTATTTACAATCCCTACGATTACAACAATTGTCACAACGGATCCTAAAAAGCGCAGTGTCAATTTCCATTTCATCTTATTTCACCCATTGGTTTGTAATTTATAACCAAGCCCTTTAACAGTTAATAAAAACGAAGGCTTTGAAGGATCCGCCTCAATTTTTTCGCGTAAACGGCGAATATGCACCATCACTGTATTATCAGAGCCAAAGAAATCATCGCCCCACACATGTTCAAACAAAGTTTCCTTGCTTAAAATCTGATTCGAATGATGCATAAAACAGCTCATCAGTCCGATTTCTTTTGCTGTGAGCTCAATCGTTTTGCCATCCTTTTTCACTTCTGTTTCATTTGCACTAAGCTCAAAAGGACCAACTTGCAAACTTTTCGGAGCCGCTTTTTCCTCTGAAAAGCCTGCACGCCTTAGCTGCGCCTTTACTCGATAAGCAACTTCTTTCGGACTAAATGGTTTGGTAATATAATCATCCCCACCAATCGCCAATCCTAAAAGCTTATCAATTTCATCATCCTTAGCCGACAAAAATAAAATTGGCACATTCGACACTTCACGAATTTGCTTGCATAAATCATAGCCTTCGCCATCAGGCAGCATAATATCTAGCAATACAAGTGCGGGATTAACCTCCTGAAACTTTGCCCAACCAGCAGAAACTGTCCCAGCTGTTACAATATTTGGAATACCTTCTTTATGTAAAACTGTCTCCATGAGACGCGCCAAATCTTCCTCATCGTCAATAATTAAAATCCACTGATCATTAGCCATTCTTCTACCTCCCAAACATCAATCTTAACCTACAGTATAGAGTACCCTGTAGCAAAAAATAAGGGGAGGGGAGAGATATTTCTGGAATAAGTGCGCCTTAGGCGTCCGTTTCATAATTTTTCGTTCAAGATTATATTTAATAGCGAAGATAAGCTGCGAAACAAAGTAGAGAAAAGCACATAGGTTCCATTAAAAAATGAAAGTGTACTTTCAATATAAGGATCAGGACCTTGTTGCCATTAAACGCCGGGGACTGATCATTGTTTGGTTTTAAATAAGGTAGTTTCCGGTTGTAGGCTTATTTATTTGAGGCGGATATAGATAGTACTAAGTACTGATTTGGTAAAGGTTGTATGATAAACTGTTTAAAGTATTGGTAGGTAGATAATGATATAGCTATTATGTTTTACTATGTAATTAAGTCTAGGTTTTCGATGATATTCTTCTAGACCAAAATCATTTTCTATCAAAGAACATTAGAAAAAGTATGCAGCAAATGTGAAAGAATAAAAGGAGAAAAAATAATGGAAACAAAAAAGGTGTTGCCTGTTCTTTTTTTAGTCATGTTTTTAGTGATGGTCGGTTTTGGGATTATTATTCCGGTAATGCCGTTCCTAGCTGAAAAGGTTGGTGGCAGTCCGACAGAGCTTGGTCTTTTAATGGCTGTCTATTCGTTAATGCAATTATTATTTGCCCCAATGTGGGGACGTATCTCTGACCGAATAGGTCGTAAGCCTGTTATGATGATTGGAATTGCAGGATTAGCGCTTTCTTTTTTCATCATGGCGACAGCAGATTCTTTATGGGTTTTATTCGTAGCTAGAATTGTTGGTGGGGTTTTATCCTCTGCTAATATGCCTACTGCAATGGCGTATGTAGCTGATATTACGACGCCAGAGGACCGGGGGAAAGGGATGGGGATCATCGGTGCTGCTACAGGACTTGGCTTCATCTTTGGTCCGGCAATTGGCGGTATCTTCTCAAAAACAAGTTTGAATTTACCTTTTTATATTGCGGGGATTTCATCTTTAATTACTCTAATTCTAGTGTTTCTAATACTGAAAGAATCACTTACAGTAGAAAAAAGATCTAGGCATTCGAAAAATAAAGAATCAATGTGGAAAGCCTTTAATGGACCGCTGAGTATTATGTTTATTCTACAATTGATTATCACACTTTCTATGGCTGGACTCGAAACGACTTTCGCCTATTTCGCAGCTCAAAAGGCTAATATAAGCCTTGTACAATTAGGCTATATATTTATGATCATGGGATTTGGCAGTGCGATTGTTCAAGGTGGATTGGTGGGAAGGATGACAAAGAAATATGGCGAAGGCGCGGTTATCCGAATAGGGATTATCGTATCGGCCATTGGATTTATTCTAATACTGTTCTCTAATAATTTCTGGACATCTGCAGTTTTCTTAACCATTTTCGGATTAGGGAATGGTTTCATCCGGCCTGCCATTTCGGCACTGTTGACCAAAAATTCTACAACTGGACATGGCAGTGTTACTGGCTTACTTTCTTCCTTTGACTCATTCGGTAGAATTGCTGGTCCTCCAATAGGTGGATGGTTATTTTCCATTTCGATAGATTTGCCATTTATTTCAGGAGCTATGCTTTCAGTTTTTGCATTAGTTCTTTATCAGATTTATCATGCACAGACGAAACAAGTCAAAGTTTTTGTTTGAGGTATGTGCACCCCTTAACTAGCCTGTAGATAACGTCCAAAGTCGGGCAAATCTACAGGTTTTTTCAATATGTTCGTACAGTTGAAATTGAGATGATACATTTAATTTAAATGCGCAAAAAAACCCTATTTTGCTAATCGAGTTTGTCTACAGTTTTTTATGGCTTGTACAATTTTGGACGTTGATTTCCACTCCAGGCACTCGCTTTCCGCGGGCGGTCCGGGAGCCTCCTCGGCTTTCGCCTGCGGGGTCTCCCTTAGACGCGCTTTTCCCGCAGGAGTCTCGTACCTTCCGTTCCAATCAACTTTGTTTTAACTTTAAGATAGAGCCCTAACCTCTTAAATTTAGGCGAACATTCAAAGGGGATTTCAAAAGGGGTTCGGAATTTTTAATTCCGAACCCCTTTTGTCTACAAACTGAAACCCTATTTTGCTAATAGGGTTTTTCTATATTAAACAAACGCCTTTTTATTGAATCATATTCAAAAAACGGCGTGTACGCTCTTCTTTAGGGTTTGTGAAAATTTGTTCGGGTGTTCCTCGTTCCATAATTTTTCCTTCATCCATAAAGATAACTTCGTCTGCTACATCACGAGCGAAACGCATTTCATGTGTCACAACAACCATTGTCATTCTTTCTTCTTTCGCTAGGTCTTTCATTACTTGTAAGACGTCACCAACTAGTTCAGGATCAAGAGCAGAGGTTGGCTCGTCAAACAGCATTACTTTTGGCTCCATGGCCAGTGCCCTTGCAATTCCCACGCGCTGTTGCTGGCCGCCGGACAACTGGAAAGGATAAAAATCAACTTTGTCACCTAAACCCACTTTTGTAAGCAATGCCTTGGCTTTCTCTTTCGCTTTTTGTTTTGGAATGTTCTTTACTATAATAGGACCTTCCATTACGTTTTCTACTGCTGTTTTGTGTGGGAAGAGGTTATAGTTTTGAAATACCATCCCTGTCAAACTACGAAAAGAAGTAATTGATCTTTTATTAACAGGTTTATTAAACTCCATTAATTTTTGATCAATTTCAATCGTCCCGTCTGTAGGCACCTCAAGGAGATTTAAGCAACGAAGAAACGTTGTTTTACCTGAACCAGAAGGGCCGATTAATACAATGACTTTTCCTTGTTCTACTTCCAAATCAATGCCCTTTAACACTTCAAGGTCACCAAATGATTTATGAAGATTCTTAATGTTAATCATTCTAAAATCTCCTTTTAATACTTCAGCTCTTATTTTGCTACATATCGATTAAGTTTGTCTTCGATACGTCCTTGAATAATTGATAAAACCGTACACATAATCCAATATATAGCGCCTGCTTCAATGTAGAGTAATAGAAATTCATAGTTTTTTGCAGCAATTTCTTGAGCTTTACGGAACATCTCTGCTACAAGAATTAGTGATGCAAGCGATGTATCTTTTAAAAGGCTAATAAAAGTGTTTGATAATGGGGGTATGGATACTCGAGCTGCTTGCGGTAAAACAATTCGCTTTAATGCTTGGGTATATGTCATACCAATTGAATAGCCTGCTTCCCATTGTCCTTTTGGTATTGATAGAATAGCTGCCCGTATAATTTCTGAAGCATAAGCTCCGACGCTTAGAGAAAATCCTATAATAGCCGATATGAAAGGGTTAATCGTTATACCTAAGTTTGGCAGCCCGTAGAAAATAATAAATAATTGCACAAGTAATGGTGTCCCGCGGATGATTGACACATATACACGCGCAATTATTTGTAAAATTTTTATAGAAGATAATCGAGCTAATGCTGTTAGTACAGCGAGAATAAGGCCAAGAACAAATGTTATTAATGTTAGTGGAATTGTATTTTTAATAGCTCCCTCTACCATAGGATAGAGGGAGGTTTGAGCGATGGAAACAAGTTGGTTCATACGCTCTGGGTCAGAGAAAATATTACTTAGGAGAAACATCTTCACCAAACCATTTTTCGGAGATTTTTGCGTACGTACCGTCATCATGCATATCTTTTAGTGCTTTGTTTACTTCTTCCACTAACTTGTCGCTGTCTTTTCTAAACATTAACCCACTGGTTACACCGTTTTCTTCCTCATCAGCCACTTTGATAGGTGCATCAGGATGTTGTTTTTTATAATCAAGGTAAGATAATTTATCATTTATCGTTGCTTCTACACGTTTAGAACCAATAAGCTGTACGGCTTGAGAAAATCCTTCAATACCGATAACTTCAGCACCGTGGGATTTTGCTATATCATTGTAGTTACTTGTTAAAGTCTGTGCAGATTTCTTACCTTTTAAATCATCGAATGATTTAATATCTGAATTGTCTTTGTGAACAAGTAAAACTGCTCCTGATTGAATATATGGGTCCGAGAAATCATATTTCTTTTGACGGTCTTCATCTATTCCAACTTGGTTTGCAATCATATCAAAACGTTTGGCATCTAATCCTGCAAACATACCGTCCCATTGTGTTTCTTTAAACTCTGCTTTCACACCAAGACGTTTTGCTACTTCCTTAGAAATTTCAACATCAAACCCAGTTAGTTTGTCTGAATCATCGTGGAATGTGAAAGGAGGGTATGTACCTTCTGTTCCAACTGTTAATACGCCATCTTTTTTGACTTTATCATATAGACTTTCTTGTGAAGATTTATTGTCGGTATTATTTGCCTCATTTTTTGTATTTGAACCACAAGCGGTAAGTACAATTGTGAAAGCTAACAATAGCGATAAAAGTGCAATCGATTTTTTCATCTGATAAACCTCCTAGTAATCTGATAGGGATTGATATAAATGATACTAAATTAGAAAGGGTAAAAAGTCAATAGAAACACTTTTATCATTAGTGTTAATGAATCTTTGCGAATTATACAGATTTTAAAGGATTGAATTGAATTAGTACTTATAACGAAGAGTTTGTTCTTCTCTACAACTTTTCACTTCTAATACCATCCATCACGTAAAAATTGATACCTACATAGATTTTTCCTTTTCTCCTTGATATGGCATCTGTTCCGATACCCAACTCGAACGTGAGTTTCAAGGTTTTTCGGTCTGGAGGAGACTAAGTAGAAACGATGGATTTAGAACTTTCGAGAACATAAAGACTCCCATCCACCTTCAGGATTAAGAAGGTGGATGGGAGTGTTAATTCTGGATTTGAACCGCCCGAAACTAATTGGCTTAGTGATTGTGATGCATTCTTTCCTCAACGCTTACGAAGATAGGGTTCGAATAGAACCAAAGGTCTTTATAGTTACGGTTGTTGATCTCGGCAAAACGTGATTCGTTATCCTCAATATCAGTCTTTGAATCGATCAGCGGCTCACCGTTGCTCGTTTCTCCAGAGACATTTTCCCCTAGATTCGTACCTCTCAAACGGAAATATTGGTCCTTACTCGCTTTGACTTTGTAAGTGATAATATGGTAACCATCGTCATCAGTTTTCCAGTCTTTGCTTGTAAAGCGTTTAACTACTTTTGTCGTATCATTGGTGTCTTTACTGTAAGCTGGTGTTCCAGGCATAGCTTTCCCGGTTACATCACCGGAAATTAAATCTACGTGATCTACTTTAACCGAATCGCCGTTGTTGTTCTTTTTGGGGCTCTTAAATCGGATTGTAATTTTGACCATTTGTCCTTCCTTCACTTGAAGGTCCCCACCCATATCTACCTTGCTGCCTCCGCCTTTAGCTTGGAAATCAAGTGCGTTAATCAAGTCACCAAAAACAGAGAATGATTTCCCCGACCGCATGCCGTCCAAGACGGATTGCATCGTGGAACCGTTCACCCAAGTATAATTTTTAGAATATTCGCCAGGCCAGTATCCGCTTGAGTAAAGGCGATTTTCACTGATTTCGAAATGGGAGTCGGAATTAGAAAAGTTCCAGAACTGACGTCCTTCTCCAAGAAGCGCATCCCATGTACCGCCAATCTTAGCAAGCATGTAATCGGAACCGCCATAAGTCCTGTTTTCAGGCGTTGACAGGTTTAAGCCGCCTCTGTCGGGCTCCATTTGGTTACCGGGCATGCCTTCAAATCCAAACAAGACATCCGGTGCAATATTGTTGAAGTCGCGGAAATCAGATATGGTGTAAACCTTTTTTCTCGAAGGGTGATTCAGGATGGCATAACTTGTATTTTTATAATTCTTCTCAAGCCATGCCAAGGCTGTTCGAGCATCCTGTGGTGTCTTGTTGGCTCTTTGGTCCTGTGCTTTCCAGATGGCTACATCCTTAGAATCGAACATCTTTTCATCCTGATTGGTAAACAAATACTCGAATTGATTGCCAGCTTTTAAACTTTTCGATGATCCTGCCTGATCTCCTAAAATTCCTATGCCGACATGTTCGTATGTAGGCATGTCCCATTCGAACCCCGAAAAGATAATTTTGTTTTTATATTTGCCCTTTTTCTGCAGTTGTTTCATTTTCGGATCTTGATATTGAATGATTCCCTGAGACAGAGGAATCGGACCGCCTGGAATCAAATGTCCTTCATCATCCCGTGAAGACATTCTCAAGTGGTCGGAAATTCCCATCCAATCCATACCATACTTGTCAAATGCGTTGTTGAGCACTCTTTCAAGGGTCTGAGAGCCTTCTGCATCGTCGGACTGAGTGGTATGGGCATGATATTCCCCTTTCATCCATCTACCTCCAGAATTTGTCTGGTTGTTTTCTTCTGCATCTTTTGCAGCGACCGGCAGACTTTGAGAAAGGATGGCTAAGCTGAGAGCCAATACCGTAAATGTTTTAAACTTATTTAACATCTTTCCGACACCCCCGATATATTGAAATAATATTGAACAAGCTAATTTTATTGTAAAAATATTAAGTGTCTATTTGGGGAGAGTATGGTTTTTGTAAATGAAGAGGGGGAATCTCCAGTATCATCTTTTTGGGTATTGTCATTGATTTTTAAATAAGTGGAAGTATGTAGAATTTTTTTCCGAAGAAGCTTTATTGTATATTTCATGTAGGGCTGTAACAGCTTGTTGCCTAGTGATGTTAAGTAGCATCTATTTTAGATGCAGCCTTTACTGGCCCTGTGGATAATGATGTACCTACTCCTTAAAGAGAACCAGTTAGATTGGAAGGAGAGTTAGCAAAAGAAATATTAACTCTTTAGCCACTGTTATTAATGATCCTACCATTTAATGTAATTGAGTGGTATAATTTTTGTGAAGTAATTCACAATAAGAATGTCACGGGCTATTAACTCTTGAAAGAAAGCGAGTTGGTTATATGAAGAAGAAAGTAGTTTTAGCTGGCGGGACTGGTTTTGTTGGTAAATACTTTGAAAATCATTTTATGAGTTTAGGATATGAGGTAAGAATAATTTCAAGACAATCTCCACATATCAGTTGGAGCAATATCGAAGGAGTAAGAGAATCGATTGAGAATTCTGATTTGTTAATCAACTTGGCAGGGAAAACAGTTAACTGTCGCTACAATGCTAAGAATAAGGAAGAAATCTTACATTCACGAACTGAAACTACTAAAATACTAGGAAATGCAATTAAACAATGTGAAAATCCTCCTTCATTATGGATAAACTCAAGCACGGCAACTATTTATAGGCATGCTGAAGATAATCCAATGACAGAGGATGGCGGTATCATTGGCTCAGGTTTCTCGGTTCATGTGGCCAAGGAATGGGAGCGTTCATTTTTTGAATTTCAGTTACCTCATACAAGACAAATTGCTTTAAGAATAGCGATTGTGTTGGGCGATGATGGAGGGGTTATGACTCCTTATAAAAATTTAGTCAAATTTGGTCTAGGCGGTCACCAAGGATCGGGAAATCAAAAGTTCAGTTGGATACATATAGATGATTTATTTAACATTGTCCTTTTTCTAAGAAAGAACGAGGAGTTAAGCGGAGTATTCAATTGTTCTTCACCTCATCCAGTTACAAATCGTGAGCTAATGGCTCACTTGAGAAATGCCCTGAATAAAAAGAGAGGGCTGCCATGCCCAAGGCCCATGCTTGAAATGGGAGCTTTCTTTATGAGAACCGAAACTGAATTGATTTTAAAGAGTCGCTGGGTTATTCCTGAAAGATTGGTAAGGGAGGGTTACGAGTTTAAATTTAATAAACTCGATGCAGCCCTTCATCAAATACTCAAGAGTTCTAAATAATGGTATAAAACACTAGAGAGTGATTTGATTTGCTATAATAATAGATAAAAAGATTATTGATGAAGGGAAATCTGTATTATGAATATTATTCCATCTGAAAAAGTCGGAAGATTCACAACAGGAATTTTTTCGGAGTTGGCGAATCGTAAGCAGGATGCGATGAAGCGCGGGATAGATGTTATCGATCTGAGCGTTGGTAGTCCTGATTTGCCACCGCCTGCATTTGTAGTGGATACGCTGGTCAAATATGCACAGGATACAAATTCATACGGTTATACGCTGAAAGGTACACCTGAATTCCATGAGGCTGTTTGTTATTTTTATCGGCAACGTTACGGGGTAGAGCTTGATTCAGATAAAGAGGTCCTTCAACTGATGGGCTCACAAGATGGGCTTGCACACTTGGCAACAGCAATGATTAATCCGGGTGATTATGTGTTAGTACCGGATCCGGGATATCCAATTTACGAAGCAAGTGTAGAGCTCGCAGGAGGTAACATTTATCCAATGCCACTTACTGCCGAGAATAAATTCCTGCCGCAGCTCAATGAAATACCAGATGAAATATTGAACAAAACGAAAATGATGATCATCAGTTACCCTGGAAATCCAGTCACTGCACTTGCTGATGAAGCCTTTTTTTCAGAGGTTATTTCGTTTGCTAAAAAGAATGGGATTCTGGTTGTTCACGATTTTGCTTACTCTGAGTTAATTTTTGATGATCATCCTCAGATTAGCTTTATGTCCATTCCGGGGGCTAAGGAGGTTGGGATTGAATTTAATTCGCTATCGAAAACGTTCAATATGGCAGGCTGTCGTATTGGATATGTGGTCGGCAATCGTGATGCGTTACATATCTTAGGTACATTGAAATCACACATCGATTATGGAGTTTTTTATCCGATTCAAAAAGCTGCTGAAATGGCGCTTACATCCAACCTTTCGCTGCTGTCCGATCAGGTTAAGGAATACGAGACCCGTCGGGATGCCTTGATAACAGGTCTTGCAAAAGGCGGATGGCATGTACCTAAATCCTCTGCTACTATGTTTATTTGGGCTCAAATTCCTGCTGGCTGGAAGTCACGAGATTTTGCCTATGAATTGATTGAAAAAGCGGGGGTTACGGTAGTCCCTGGAGATGCTTTTGGAAAACAAGGCGAAGGATATGTTCGAATGGCCTTGGTCCAACCGGCTGAGAGATTGACAGAAGCTGCAGAAAAGATTCAACTGTTTCTGGAAGACTATCGAAAAGTGGTTCAGGATTGATTATGAAAAGTAAACAACAAGAGTGCGGAGGGTAAGCCGCACTCTTGTTGTATGAAGGTTCTTCTCATTCAATTCTTTTTTACGACTTTATTCAAAATGAAATAGGCTAATGTAGCAGATAAAACAGCAATTATTAATGTAGGCATTTGCGAATTTTGAACAAAAACCACTTCTTTAGAAAGTGTATTACCCATGCCCAATGACTCTGAAAAATCAGGGGTATATATAGCAGTTAGAAATAGTCCAGTTGAAATCTGCAATAAGGTAAATAACAATAAGAAACTAATAATGAAAATTAGATACTTTTTCATTTTACACCTCCACTCTTAATTACGAGCATAGCGTACAAAAGTTTCATTTGATTTTACACTTTTCTGGAAAATGTAAAACAGAGCATTTGCATTAGATTTCTAAAGCCATTCGTTTGGTTCTTAGTTTGTGTCCATAATAGTCCTTCTCAAACTCTTCGGCAGTTGTAAATCCTTTAGCTTTATAGTAATTTTCTCCGGCTTGGTTTCCTATTAACATCGGCAATAACTTTGGAAAACCCTTGTAATGCTTCTGTAAAAGCTGTGTACCAATTCCCTTTCACTGTGATTCTGGATGAACCAACTGTCCATATGGACATTGTATCAAAGCAGAAATATATGAACCTTTTGATTGAGTGGATGGAAAGGGAAGAAAAAACAATCTTCATTTCCACTCATCAAATGAAAGATATCCGCAAGCTTGCTGCTGATTATCTAATTTTTATAAACCGAGGGCAAATGATAGGCGAATTTGAAAAAGACAAATTATCTCAGCAGTATAAGCGATTTTGGCTGTCAGAGGACTTGTCGTCAGTATCTTTTCCGGGGGGAATTGAGAGAAAAGGTTTACGGATGGTTACTTCTAATTTACCGTTAGAAGCAGAAGCATATTTTCAAAGGGAAGGTATCAAGTGGCACGCTGAAGAATATGTAGAACTTGAGTAAGTTATGAAACTCTAACGTTTTCTAAAAGTTAATTTGCCATATAATAGAAGCCCTATTAATCTGTACTTTAAAGACAAGTGAGCAAGGGCGCCGAGGAGGCTCCCGGACTGCCCGCGGAAAGCGAGTGCCCTACGTTCCAATCAACGTTCAAATTTTACAAATCCTCAAAAAAAACTGTAGACAAACTCAATTATTTATCGAGTTTGTCTACAGTCTGAAGCCCCTCCTGTAAAAGGAAGGGCTTTATTATTTAACACGTAAAACTGTCCAACATAAATAGAAATATTACCATCAGACGATTCCAATTTCGAAGCTAGCTATTATTACTTTATTTAAACACTCAATCCCGTTAAATAACGCTATTATGTGTATGTTAAATCCACCTTACATAGATATGACAAGATTGTAAGATGTGAACCTTAAACTATTAGGAGAATCGATGGCGATTAAGCTCTCCCTCTTTTAAGATTTAAGAAAAAGAGGAAAAAAAGGTGGTATGAAATGAGTTTTTTAGAACTGAATATTACTTTATTTAGAATGATTAATGACTTAGGGAAACAATACACATACTTAAATCCTGCTATGATTTTCATTGCTTAGTATATGGTATTTTTCTTAGCTTTTGGTGTTATCATAATTTGGTTTACTCAAAATAAAAAGAGTAGAATGATGGTTTTTTGTGCAACCATTACTTTTATATTTGCTGAAATAATTGGGAAGATAGCAGGGAAACTTTATTCAAATAATCAACCATTTGCTGAGTTGACAAATGTTAATAAATTAATTGAAAAAGCAGTTGATAATTCTTTTCCAAGTGACCATACAATATTGTTTTTCTCATTTTGTGTATCCTTTTGGATGTTCAAAAGAGGATGGTGGTTTTTATGGATCATACCGGCTTTCCTTGTTGGTATTTCTCGTATTTGGGTCGGTGTCCACTATCCAGCAGATGTTTTAGCAGGAGCTATTATAAGCATCATTTCAGGCTCAATTGTTTACATTGTTGTTCCTAAGTTAAGTTTGACTCAGAAATTATTAGGGGTTTATGAGAAATGCGAACAATTGGTTCTATCTCCTTTGACTAAATCGAAGGAGAAAAAATCAAAGGATTTTTAAGAGCAATAAACATAAAAAATTATAAAATTATGAATAACAATTCAATTAACAGATGCTATACTTCAATAAGGGAGTTGCTTCGGCAGCTCTTTTTCTTATGTCACTGTCGGGGCAGTTTAGTGAAAGGTGATATTATAAAAATAGATGAGATTTTATAATAAAGGGGGCTTATTGTTTTGGAAGCAAAATGTATTAAATTCTACGAATTCGGAAGCCCGCAAAGCGTTTTGAAAGTTGAAAGTAAAAACATTCAACGACCTACTAAAGGAGAAATTCTTGTGCGTATGAAAGTTCGCCCTATTAACCCGTCTGACTTGCTACCTATTCGAGGGGTATATTCTCACCGAATCTCTTTACCTTCCATTCCTGGCTATGAAGGGGTCGGTATTGTAGAAGAGGTAGGTCCTTCAGTGTCTCAAGAACTAATAGGTAAGCGTGTTCTGCCTCTGCGTGGTGAAGGAACTTGGCAAGAATATGTTAGAACATCTGCGGATTTGGCAGTTCCTATACCTCGTTCCATTGAGGATTATATTGCAGCACAATTATATATAAATCCGATAACAGCTTGGCTTACTTGTACAGAAGTATTAGCATTGAAACCGGATGATGTATTAATCGTGAATGCTTGCGGATCTTCTATTGGTCGTATCTTTACTCAGTTATCCAAGATTCTCGGTTTTCAGTTGATTGCTGTAACAAGAAACAATACATATACGGAAGAACTTCTTAAACTTGGAGCTTCTTATGTAATCAATACTTCTGATTCATCATTACATAATACCGTGATGGAATTAACGAATGGGCGTGGAGCAAACGCTGCTATTGATTCTGTGGGTGGAACAGACGGTTCAGAGTTAGCCTTTTGTGTTCAACCTAATGGCATGTTATTAACTATTGGGCTTTTATCAGGAAAGCCTGTAAATTGGGCGGGAATTTCAAATAGGACAAAAGTGAATGTTAAAATGTTTCATCTGCGGCATTGGAATCAACAGGTATCCGTACAAACTTGGCAAGAAACTTTTAACCTTTTGATAAGTTTTATAAACGATAAAAGATTGGGGTTTATGATGCCAGACTCTCACTATGACCTACAGGAAGTACAGGAAGCTATTCGTGTAACAGAATCCCCTATGAGTAATAGAGGGAAGATTTTTTTATCCAGTTAGCAACTAATTTTTCTTCTTCAACGTTTTTTATAATGTAATTGTTTTTTGAAAAAATAGTAGGATTGTTATTTAAAAAAAACAAAGTAATAAAGAAGTTTTACTTTTAGTTTTCTCTTTTGTAATTTTTATTTTACGTACAGTCCGGCGCGTACGTTCATTAAGAAGTATGGAAAATGTATTTATAAAAGTATCATTTGATTTTGAATATGTTAAGAGCATGTTTTGACCAGTCTTTTTTCAAAACATGCTCTTTTCTTTGTATGTTTATAACGGTTAATAGCAATAAAATAATAAAACTTTATTTCAAACCTACAATTATTATCTGCTTTATCTTTCTTTCTCTCTTTTGTGCAATATTATAGATTACTTTCTGTTATCAATTTTTCTTTAAATTATAAGTAAGTAAATCAAAGTATAAAGCGATATATTAATTTCATAGAACTCCCGAACGCAAGAAGGACAAGCTACATAAAATATAGTAAAGTCCGTAGTATTTCTGAACTGAAATGGACTTAATATATATAGGGGGGCATAGCAATGATCAACTGGAAAGTGCGTCTTAAAAATCCGACGTTTATTTTTACAGTTCTTCTCCCGGGGCTTTTAATATTAACGCAAATGGTTGCGGCGTTCATCAATAACTTTATCCACCCGATTGGTTTTACCATTACCGATGATGCGCTGAATGGGGCGATGGGGATTATTAACTTTATTGCGCTTGCATTCTTTGGGGTCGGCGGTGTGGTTGATCATACTACTAAAGGTCTAAGCGACAGTGATGAGGCTCGAAAATATGAGAAACCTAAGTAATTGGACGAATCTTTTTCTACTAAAAATATAGAAGAAACCAGATGTCACCGTTTTATTTATGTAACGGAGCATGTGGTTTTTTTGTTTTTTATATAGAGAACTTATGGTGAATAAACGAAGGTGGTAGAAATAAATAAGGATTTTAGGAATCAAATCTAAACTTCATCATATATTTAAAATTGTGTTTCATTTACAGATTGGGGAGGAAAAAGAATGAGTCTTAGTTTACCAGTTTCAAAATGGCTTGTAACAATTATTTCACTTTTAGCATTGGTGACAGCGTTTATTTTCGGTCCAGCTAATGCATCAGCATCAATTAACTATGGTGATGAAGTTGCCGCCTTAGCGGAGAAACAGGTGGGGAGCCCTTATAAATATGGAGGGACGACACCAAAAGGATTCGATGCAAGCGGGCTTACTCAGTATGTTTATAAAAATGCAGCGACAAAAATGAAAATTCCGAGAACAAGTGCAGAACAGTATAAAACCGGTAAAGCCGTAAAGCAAGAAGACTTAAAAACAGGCGACTTAGTGTTCTATGCAACTGGCACGAAAGGAAAAGTCTCATTTGTGGGCATCTATAATGGAAAAGGTACATTTGTGGGAACCACAACAAAAGGTGTAAAGGTAGTAAAAATGAGCGACAAGTATTGGAAAGATCGATATATGGGGGCTAAACGGGTCATTAAGTAAAATCTCTGATATTCATAACAGATACTTAATAATATGACAAGCAAAAAGAGCATCGAAAAAGTGATGCTCTTTTTGCTTGTCTCGGATGGTTATAAAACGCTTACTCAATGATAATATCTGTTAATACAACATTACCATTTCTAACCTTTACTATAGCGACTGAAGGTTTAGCCAAAGCGTCTGTTTCTATTTCCTTAGCCTTTTCTTCGGATGCATAATAATTGTCTAGGCCGTATCTAATCTGAACAGTTGTAGCTCTTTTTAAGTCATAAGGAATTTCTAATTCTCCTTTTAGATAAACGCCTTTACTGGGTTTTTCTTTCGTTACAAAATCAACGTTATATAGACCATTGCTGCTTTGTTTTAGTCGTACATATACCTTTTTATAATCACCCATATTTCTTGTTTTGAACTCAGAAATAACAGAGTCATCAAGTTGTGAAGGCTTAACGGTCTCTATTTCATAATTCAGAGCCACATAGCTGCCCCGGAACAGGTCCGTCGGGTCGACTGGGGCGGTTTTGATTTTAATTTCCTCTCCGGTCATGGTAGTCCAGATGGGAGGAATCGCCAAGACTAAAAGAATCAAGATTGGAATGGAAAATACGGTGAGCGGTCGGAAGAATAGATTATTCTTCATTGAAATCGCCTCCTTTTTTCCGTTGATTTTCAAAGAAGAAGCCAAATCCAATAAGCATGATGCCGCCGATTATGAATGTAAGCGATTTTGGCAGGAAGTCAAAGGAATCAATATAATATCTGAAAATCAGTGCACATATTATAACGATACTGGTTAAACTGCCCTTTAGAATAAGGTAAAGCAGGAAAATAAAATAAGCTATAGGGAACCATATTGAAAATTCAAAGGTAAGGAAGAGTGCTGTGATTCCATGTAAGATATGCCCTTGTATGTGGGTGGTACTTTGTAATTTAGATGGAAATGGAAGATACGCCAGTATGATTCCCGATAAAAACAAAATGGAAAGGACGATCGTATTCGGCTGTTTAAAATCTAACTTTGGCACAAATTCCATTAGAAATAAAGCGATTGTATTGATGGCTAATGCGTTAATAAAAAAGCCCAAGGCCTTAGGATAATCGAATTTTTTTAATAGAACATATAAAAACGGTATAAATACAAGAATGACAAGCGGGTAAGACGTTTCATCAAGGAATATACTTCCGTTAATATAAATGAAAAGCAGAAAGGAAGTAAAAAGAAGGATGAAGACGTCTTTTAAATAGTAACCAATGAATACTGTTCCAATGGCCCATAATAAAAAGGAACTGTTGAAATTGATGCTAATGTTAAACATCTGCTCAACTAGAAATATGCCTGCTCCGAATATCAAAATTCCAACATAATGTAAACTCCGGGCTGTTTTGGGAAAGCGTGTCTGCCACTTAACACCTGCAAAGTTTACTCCAATTAGACAGGCAATTATTATTAGGAATTTAACACCCTTGTTTAAATATATCCAGTTACTGGCAACGGAGGTTAACACTCCAAGACCTAAAAGAAGTGCCCCGATGGATAATAAAATAGTAATGAAACTTAAATTCTCCTTCACATCATAGGAATCTAGCATCTTTTCTTTTTCTTGCTCAGAGATGATTCCTCCTGTTTCAAGATACATAAGTTCGTGTTCAAGAAAATCAAACTGCTTTTTCGTTATTTCTTTTTTTGCCAAAGTAGTTCCTCCTTCCATATATTTCTATTATATAACTTATTCTCCGTTAGCTATTAATATATGTTAATTTTCTCCTACCCCCATATGATTACACTTAACAGAAATAACGATATATATTTGCAATTCTGATTGGTTAAGCAGAAGGTCAGCTCTAATGATAATCAAAATAGGATAATAAAAAGGGAGAGGGGTGTTTTTTTATTTTTTTACAGTACCTTGCAATAAATAGTACCGTATGGTAAATTATTTACATAAGATGTATTATTCGCTGTTTGGTACTGTTTAATAAATAGTACCAAAACATTCTAGAAAGGAGTGATGGTGCATTGAATGTACAATTTAAAAAAGGGGTCTTGGAACTGTGTGTCCTTGTGTTGTTGGATAAGCAAGACCGTTACGGCTATGAACTTGTTCAGAAGATTTCAAATCAAATCGAGATATCGGAAGGTTCGGTTTATCCACTGTTACGGCGATTAACAAAGGAAGAGTATTTTACGACATATTTGCAAGAATCAACAGAAGGGCCGCCGCGTAAGTATTATAAGTTAACCGAGAAAGGCCGGGAATACCTTCAAGAATTGCTGACAGAATGGAAAGAGTTTTCTAATGGGGTCAATCAATTAATTAAGGAAGGTGCGGGCAAATGAATAAAGAACAATTTTTAAAACAATTGAATGCCTCATTAATAAGGCTTTCTCAAGAGGAACGGCAGGATATTCTGCAAGATTACGAAGAATATTTCGCGATTGGGATTGAAAAAGGAAAAACAGAGCAGGAAATTTCAGCATCCCTTGGAAATCCGAAACAAATTTCCAAGGAACTAACGGCATCTTACCGTCTTGATAAACTCGAGCAAACGACTTCTGCTGGAAATGTCATGCGAGCCGTTTGGGCAGTTATTGGTTTAGGATTTTTTAATTTAGTAATTATATTAGGACCTTTTATAGCGCTGGTAGGGGTTGTAATTGCAGGATGGGCATCAGCGATTGGCTTCATTCTTGCCCCGTTTGGCGTACTTATTAATCTAATTTTAGGCAGCTTTCAATTATTTGATTTGTTCTTCGCATTGGGACTTTGCGGGATTGGAATATTCATAGCCATGGGGATGTTTGTCGCTACAAGTGCTTTAACAAAAGGGTTTATTCGTTATTTGAAATTTAACGTTTCTCTTGTGAAAGGTGGTTTGAAACATGGTTAATATTAAAAAATTATCGATTATTGCACTTGTTCTGTTATTGGTTGGTGTAGTAGGCAGTTTGTTTACATTTTCTCAAGTGACGAACAAGGAAACGAATACGGAGGAAAAATCGATTTCAGATGAGGTAACGGACGTAGAGGTCATTTCTGATAATGCAACTGTTGAAATTATCCCAACGACGGGTACTGAGACTAGAATAGAGTTAGTATCAAAAGGTGTGGATGTTTCTAAACTGAATTTTTCTGCAGATGTGGAAGGAAAGAAACTTTCGGTTACATTAAAAGATAAACGTTCCTTTAGCTTTGGGTTTCAAATTCAATCATTACATTTAAAAGTGTATGTGCCCGAGAAATCTTATAAGTCCTTTGTCGTTAAAAGTGATAATGGAAAAGTGCAAATGGGTGAACTGGAGATAAAGAATCTGAACGTGGAATCACAAAATGGCCGAGTTGAATTAAATGATATAGTAACCGAAAAAGTAGAGGTGAAATCTGCTAATGGAAGAGTAGATCTTAATAATGTAGAGGGAAATCTGATAGGTTCCTCGAATAACGGCAAAATCTCTCTTGTCACAAAAGACTTGGATCGGAATATTCAATTGGAAAGTGACAATGGGAAAATTATGATTAAAACAGATAAGGAGCCGACCAATACAACCTTTGATGTTCATGTTGATAATGGGAAAATCGATATTCTTAATAAATATGATGGGAATGTTGTTATTGGTAAAGGTGAAAACTTGGTTAAATTGGAAACAAATAATGGGAAAATTGAGATAACAAAATAGAACAAAGCGAGAAAAAAAGCCGATTCCATTGGAATCGGCTCAGACTGTAGACAAACTTGATAATAATTGAGTTTGTCTACAGTTTTTTTAGGTTTTTAAAATTTAACCGTTGATTTCCCTCCAGGCACTCACTTTCCGCGGGCGGTCCGGGAGCCTCCTCGGCGCCATTGCGCCTGCGGGGTCTCCCTTGGACACGCTTTTCCCGCAGGTGTCTCGTACCTTCCGTTCCAATCAACTTTGTTTTAACATTTAGATAGAACTCCTTTTTACTACAGTCTTTTTTGTTTTAAAAAAGAAGTATTAAAACTTGAGGTGAAAAGGATGCTTTCTAAACATGATTCTATTCAGCGAGATCAACTTGAAATGATTACTTTGGATCAACTGGTGCCAGCGAACCATTTGGTTCGTAAAATGGAGGTAGCCTGGTGTGCATACGTGGCTAATTGTTCCAGTGCTTCGTTATAAACGATCGTACTAAAATAAGCGGAAGCCTGTTTGGGATCAGCTAATAAATGCTTTTTGCTAAACAGGGCTTTACCCAACTTTTTAAGTGAAGAACTATACACGAATCTAGCCAATTTTAATAAATCCTCTTTTATAGGTCCATGTGCAGCTTTAAGAAACGAACGATAGATGTATTTTCCGACCCCTTCTAGCTCCATACAGACTTGATCTTCTATATATTCAAGGAATCCCGCTTCATAAATTGTTTTCCGGACCAACATTCTCTCCGTACGATTTTCAAGATAATCCTTTAACATCCCTTTTTTGAAAGAAGCCAAAATGATTTCTTTCCGAGTGAAAACGGAGCTGGCAATAGTGAAGGTTACCATGTCGCCTAACGTTTTGTTAACCGTTTCCATGGCATCAAGTACATGCTGTCTTTTGAAAAGGGAACATTCTGAATGGACAATATCATCGTAGTGCAGTGAGAGAATGCAGCCATGAGCACGAGTCTCTTAGCGGGCAGGGATAGGTTACGGAAGGAATTACTATAGAAGAAACGGTATTTTTTACAGTATCGGTCCTTTTTACTGTTGAAGCTGAGACTGCCTGTTGGCCCGAGGTTGAATTTATATTTTGTTATCTCCTGTTGAATGGGAATGAAGATTTTGCGACCGCAGCCAACGTGTGGGGATGAAAATTTCTTGATGATCTTTTTCAGATATTTTTCAGTCGTTCCAACTCCTTTAGCCATTTTGTGGAGCGGACTCTGAATCACACCATCCCAATCCATATGCAGGAGGGAATATAAGCATGTGTCGAACTCCGTGGAGGAAACATGGCGTATTAAATATCGGTAGGTTTCTTCATAAATCATTGTTTTCGGCTCCTTTTTTTCACAAGTCAATTTTGCTTTCACAATCTATATAAACTTTTAAAAGAAAAAAGTAGCATATAAAAATGAAATTGAGACAAAGAAAACAATATCAAAAATGAATTTAGGTGAATGCAGATATTTTGGGTGTTTAAAGAAGCGAGAAACAATTGGGAAAAGCAGCTGCAGCTTGGAAAGAATAGTAAGTGCGCATACAGAAGGGCAACATACCATATGCTTCTTATGGGATAGAATAAACGCTAATGTAAAAACTTTCATTATCCTTAAATTATGAGATTTACGTGTATGTTTATATAACTCTTTTATGTTCATGAAGATTAGAAAACTTGGTCCAGTCTTTTGAATTATATTTAGTCTCACGAAATGAATCATTCGCTTATTGTATCTATTTTTAGTAAACTGGCAATAACTATCTGAATTAGAAGGTGAAGGGATATGAGGGAATCATTAGTTGATGAGCGGGTAAGAGGTTCTGATAAAATATGGACACGCGACTTTATCATGATTTGTTTGGCAAATCTGTGCATCTTCATGAGTTTCCAAATGACGATGCCAACCATCCCGCTGTTTGTTGAGCAGCTTGGAGGGGATGATCGCCTAGTAGGGGCTGTCCTTGGTATTTTTACATTTTCCGCCCTGCTTGTTCGGCCAATTGCCGGGAAATTATTGGAAACGAAAGGAAGACGTATTGTTTTTCTTATTGGGTTAGCCATTTTTGCCTTATCCGTAGGTTCCTTCGGTTTTATGGGGAGCATCGGCTTGTTATTTATAATGCGCATTGTACAGGGAGTTGGCTGGGGTTTTTCTTCTACAGCTTCAGGCACCATAGCCTCTGATATAATTCCGGCCAAACGCCGTGGCGAAGGGATGGGGTATTACGGATTATCGGGCAATCTTGCGCTCGCATTCGGTCCGTCATTGGGTCTTTTTTTAGTTACAGTCCTCCCGTTTCAAGAGTTGTTCCTGATTTGCTCGTTGTTAGGATTGTTTGCTGTTATTATGGCATCTATGATTCGATATCAAAAAGTGGAAATAAACCCGTTAACTGCTGTGGCTGCAAAGAGGTTTGATATTTATGAAAAAAGTGCCTTGCAACCATCTCTGCTTATTTTCTTTATTTCCGTTACATTTGGTGGAATCGCAACTTTCCTGCCACTTTATACAGCGGAAAAAGGTGTGAGTGGAATTCAGTGGTACTTTCTTCTTTATGCAATGGCTCTCATGGTCACGAGATTATTTTCCGGCAGATTATATGACAGAAGAGGCCACCGGGCAATCTTTGTGCCTTCAACAGTGCTCATCATGTCAGGTATGCTCCTGCTAGCTTGGATGCCTAGTGAAACGGTTCTATTCATAGCGGCGGTGCTTTATGGATTTGGATTCGGTTCTGTTCAGCCGGCCTTGCAGGCATGGTCGATTGAAAAAACGGCACCCAATCGTAAAGCGATGGCGAACGCCACTTATTTCTCATTTTTCGACCTTGGAGTTGGGATAGGTGCTATTGTTTTCGGACAGATTGGCTACCTCTTCGGCTATCGGAGTATTTATATCACAGCAGCTGTCTCGATTTTCATTTCGATTATAGTCTATATATGGATTGTTAGAAGTGAGGGTAAGTTAAAAATAGTATAGAATTTTGGATGACTCCATTAAGGGTTATCTTTTTTTTGGCGATTGTACTTTAAGGGGTTTTTACCGACTTTGATACTAAATATATAAAAAATGGAAAAACTTTGTTATTATCAAAAAGAAAATATACATACGATGATATAAGGTCTAAGTGAAGGGAGGGGAATCTTTGGATGAATGATTCTTCAAATGAAGAAATGACATTAGAAAGAAGGAAGCAGATTTTCCAAGAAGAGCTTGAAGTTTTATGGGAAAGGCGGCTCATCCCAAAAACAGAATATATACGGATTAGCAGGGCGTATGATCGTCATTTTCAAATAGCTCTTTATAAACAAAAGAGATTAGATAATGAAAAAAAGCAAGCTAGTCTCAAAGCAGAGACTCTATTGAAAAGTGAGGCAGTTGAGAAGAAGGTCCAAGATAACCTCGTTAAAGATGAAGATTCATTTGAAGTACAGGAAGTACTTAGATTAAACGAATCGATAACGAAAGATAAGAAGATTTCGATTGACCTTAAAGAACAAGTTATGGAAGAAAGACCTGAACCGGCCATCGCGAGCATCCCTGAAAGAAAACCTGTTAATCAACAACAGGTAATCAAGCGGGAGAGGCCTGTTCAACCAATAAAGCCAAAGAAAACACCCGAGCAAATCCGGGAATGGAATATCTCTGTGGTCCTGCTCACGGGGGTAATTTTACTTCTATTCGGAGGTTTGATTTTGGCAACCTCATCATGGGGTAATTTGAATGCGGTTCTGAAGGTGTTTTTCATAGGAATGGTATCCGTCGTTTTTGCGGGAATGGCCTTTATCGCCTGGAAATTGAAAATAAAGCAGACGGCTTTTGCATTCCTGACACTTGCAGGATTATTTATTCCAATTACGATTTTATCAGCTTCATATTATCAGATATTTGGAGAGTACTTATCGCTTAATGGTGGGGGGCGGGCTCTACTTGGTTTTCTTGGCGGATTACTTTGCTTAGGCATATATTTCAAGATTGCTGATTACTTTAAGTCGAAAATATTCATTATCCTATCCATATTAATGTTTGCTGTTACCTGTTACTTCGGTTTTGCTTTTGTGACTCCAACCATTGAGTGGATGTTTTTGGCGGTAAGCGTCCTTAATCTAGTGCTTTTATGGAATGTTGAACAGTTGAAAAATAGGAATAAATTAGTGTTATTCAAACCAGTTATTTTTCAATTCATCCTGTTTAAAATCATTGTGGAAACCTTTGTGATTTTGACGTTATTTTCAAGTAACCTGGTCTATTCGATAACATTGATTGTTTTTTCTGTTTTGTTTTTAATTTTTGCAGTCAAATTTCAAAAGAAATATTATGAAATTGCTTTTAGTGCTATCTTCACTTATGGATATATCCATTTTGTTTATAATTCATTTTTCTATGAATTTATGGTCATTGCTTATGCACTTGTGCCAATCATTTTTATGGCGCTTTCCAATTATATGGCTAAAGCGAAGGAGCCTAAGTTATCCAAGAACTTTATGTTTACCAGTTTGATTGAGAGTGGAATCGTTTTTTTATATATAAACGCGATGGTTTATCAGGAAAACTATGCGCAAACTTTTGTTGCCCTTATGATACTATCTGCCCAGCTTGTCTATGTTTCACTACAATCGAAAAATACGAGCTTCACGTACCCAGCGGTTGTTGTTTTTAATTTAGCATTTGTATATCTTTGCTTTGCTTTTCAATTCTCTATTTCTACTGTTTTAAATCTAATATTCGTGCTTCAGGTTTTCAAGTATATCGGGCTGTATTTATATAATCGCCACCCAATCTACAGCCTATTTAAGCAGAGTGTTTTATTTATCTCTCCAATGATTATGGTGGGGGTATTAACTTGTAAATTGAGTGAAATGGATTGGCTTGCTGTTAGTGCAGCTCTCGTCCTGATTTCTGGACTTTTCTTTATTACCTATGTAAAAGATGATACAAAATCTATGAAGGAAACAGCCGTATATGGTTTTCCGATTTCTTTCGTATTGGCGTTAGTTGCCTTCTATCCATATTTGTTGGAAGATAGCGTTTGGGTCAGTTCAAATATCACTGTCAGCCTTTATTTAATGGGGGCAGCACTGATTTCAATCGGAGCGTCCTACGCTTTAAAGAGAAGATTTCCAATATTCTTTCCTGTCTTTATCTATAGTGGACAGATTCTTTCCTTCCTTGCTTTTATACTGATTCCCTACAGTGAGTTGAATCCAATGGGTGTAACGGGTTTAATTAGTATTGCGACTGCAATAAACGGCTGGTCCGTTCATGTACACCGGAAACATATATTCTGGCTGCCTGTCATTATTACAAGTGCTAGCCTATATGGTTCGCTTTACGATGTTTTTGATTTTAACCAGGTGATATTCAAAATTGGGTTCGCCTTGTTTGGTCCTTTAATCTTTTTCATTGTAGGAGAAGGGCTTGGGAAATATTCAAATAATGGGAAACTATACTTCCTTTACTCTAGCCATCTTGCAAATTTAGTGGCGATACCTGTTGGATTTTTACTAATTGTCCATACGAATAGCTCGCCGTTTCTATATGTTACGCAGCTGTTGATATATATCTTCAGTGCCTTGCGTACGACAGTGAAATGGGAAAAATACGTCTTTGCGTACCTTGGCTTTTCAGTGCTTTTCTTACAAGTGTTTCTGTTTTTAGCTAACGTGGAGCAAATAAAGTTTATTACTTCGATTTGCTTGATGATTACAGGAGGAATCATAACCATACTATGGGCAGTATCTAATAAGAACTGGAAAGATATTATGGAATATTACCTCATTCCATTCACTCATTTGGCGGTCAGTATTTCGATCATTGAAACGGCAATCCGTGATTTCCCACTCAATCGGGAGATCATTTGGGTGGGACTTGTGACTGTACAGATTGTGTTTTCCTGGTATCTGCTCATGAAAAGGAATTGGCAGAACTTTGTTGTACTTCCTCTTAGCCTCGCTTTCATTTTTTATGCGATGTATGTAAATAGTTTACCTCTGGTTATGGGGATTGCTGTCCTGTTTGTATGTGCAGCTGTGATGGTGTTTGCGAGCCGTCACTATTTTAGAGGGCTAATTATGCAAGAAGGTAAAATAAGGTTCATTGATTATTATAGGATATACGGTTTGTTATTTTTAATTGATATGAATGTGGAAGTGTTTACGTATGAAACAAAATATCAGGTGCTTCAAGTCTTAGTATCGCTCTTGATAACGGGTTACTTCATATTACTGAGAAGCTTTACAGGCGAACTGAATGAACGGAAAATCTACTCCAATATTGCAGCAATCATCAGTCTGTATCCTTTCTTATGCATTATGAACTATGTACACACCCTTTCGATTGTAATGGGATTGGTTGTTCTTTTCATCTGTATGATAGGAATGTTAATGCTAAGCCGTCGCTATTTCAAAGTGCTGATTAAGAAAGAAGAAACAGGTGCAACGATTGATGCTTTCCGGATTTATGGGCTATTATTTTTACTGGCCATGAATAGAGAAGTTTTAGTAAATGAAACGACATATCAGCTACTACAAGTCTTAGTATCACTCTTGATAACGGGCTATTTCATCCTGATGAGAAGCTTTACAAATAATGTAAAGGAAAGAAATATTTATGTATGGCTGACTGGAATTCTAAGTTTGTATCCGTATTGGATCATCATTATGTATGCAGACACGTTAGCGCTTCCGATTGGCACCACGGTCCTTTTCGGATGTACGACCATAATGGTGATACTAAGCAAGAAATATTTTAAAGGGATACTAAAGAAAGGCGAAACTGGCCTTAGTTTGGATTTTTACCGGGTATATGGGTTGCTGTTTCTTTTTGCAATGAATATAAAGGTTCTGATGAGTGGATCAGTACATTTCATTCTAGAAGTTTTCGTAGCATTACTGATTCCGGCCTATTTCATCTTGATGAGAAGCACGACGACTGAACGAATGGAAAGAAAAATCTACTTGGCTGCAGCTATATTGCTTAGTTTGTATCCGTATTGGGTCATCGTCAATCAATTTTCGGTTCCTGCTGTCCTCGAGGTTGAGACCGAGATTCTGCCACTGTTTATTGTCAGTACTATTCTATTGAGAAAAATCTTTGTTAAAGGCAAAACGACGCAATATATCGAGATTGGAATTGTCTTTCTCTTGTTTTTAGTCTTGATAGGCGATGCAATGGCCAGCAATACCTTAAATGATGCACTTATTATCGGAACGATTTCATTATCAGCATTGCTCTTTGGATTCATGATGAAATACAAATCGTATTTTATAGTAGGGACAGGGACAATTTTATTCAATATTTATATGAATACAAATTCAATGTGGAGTCAGATGCCATGGTGGCTGTATTTAATCATCGGGGGAGGGGTGCTTATCGGAATTGCTTCCTTTTTTGAATGGAAAAAACAAAAAGACAATCGGACATCGAAGGAAGTTCTTGAGAAAAATAAACAAAGAATTAAAAGTTGGTTCAATCGATGGAATTAATAGAGCTTAACTGAACTAAGTCAGTAGTAATATTTTATTTCAGTATAAGTGCTTCCTTTTGTAAATGGGTTCTTCTTATCTCTAATACAGCAAACTTTAAATTACTTTTCATTTTACAAAAGGGTTCTTGTACAATAAAAGGGCCTTCGTTTGGAAGGCCTTATATACTAATAATTCAACTTGTAAAAACGCTTGGGTATCTGTCCAAGCGTTTAATTTTTCTCTACATATATGAACTATTTAGCAAAAGTTTCATGAAGAGCATGAGCTGCACGAAGAACAGCTAGAAGAATCAGAACCAGAACCACTGTCATAGGTGCTGCTATGATCTCCACCATGATTAGCGTTATTTGAGTCAGAGGAGGTTATGGCTGCTTCGACCCCGAAAATATCATTAAAGTCTGTATCATGATTATCGGAACTGGCATAGGTGAAGTAGGCAGGAGCAGCATAGTCTGTTTGATCGTATCCTTTCCGCCAATCCAATACTATTTTCGGACGATTCTCTTTAAAAAGGGAGGCGAAACATTCAAAGGTCTTTTCCGCTTCTATACTTGTAGGAGTGCGCATATATTTCTCCTTTAACTGTTCCAACTCCAGCGTTTCGAATTCATGGAGCAATTCTTTTCCTTTAGCATGCTTGAAAAATTTCCCCCATTTTTGAATCGAACTTGTATCAACCGTAAACAGTTGTACATAGTAAAAATCAAACAGCGTACGTTCTTCAGGTTTAAAAACTGGCTGTGAGTGGGGATTATGCTGAATGGGTTGGCCAATGAACGTTTGGCAAAAATCATCATATTCCTGTTTGTAATACAGCATGATATGCCATAGCTCATCGATGACCTCATTAAACATTTCAACTTTGCCAAACACAGCAGCCATAATCAAGTAGCGTTTAAATTCGCGCCACAGCTCATTAACCCTTTCCTGTGAGTTTCGGGGATACTTCAGCCGGAATTCTGTATTGACCTTTTCCATATAATCGTAATCCAGTGCTTTGTTAAGCTGTATGATTAATGCTTCAGGTACAATTTCGGTTAATTCCACGTCCAAAGTTTCCGTATATAATTTATCAAATTCATTTTGATACCGCTCTATTCTAGCTGGCTCACTTCGCCGTTTCACAACAATTACTAGAAGGATAGCGGAAATTGCCGCAAGTATTACATAAAATAAGGTCATTTGGTCCACTCCTCTTAATCTATAGATCTATCACTTTAGTATTATCTTACATGTTATTGGAAGGGTTTGTAAGTTATTGCTGTGATTTGTTTTCAGATATCCATTTATTGATTGGTAGAATTTTTGTGAGACTTAGGCTTAGACATCGTCCTTTAACACCTTACACGCTTGCGTGAAGTAGGGAAAATGACCAGAATTCAAGCTAAGGCTATAATAAGGTTGTGAATAAGAAGGGTACGGAGATAAAAAGTAAATATTCTGTCCAAATCGCTAAACAAAAGACTGGAACAAAAGTATCGGATTGGGCAACATGGTTGGATGGAGATAAAAAATATCAAATTACTCCAGTACAGCAACCGTAAAAGATCTAACCGTCCTAGAAACCCTAACCTTCGCAATAACGAGTTCTTGCAAATCCGTTTCAGGAAAAAATCGAGGCAAAGGTAAAAGCTATCTGTCGGTGCAATCGATAAAACTGGAAATGCAAAAACGGTAAAAGTCACTTTGGATATTGCGAAGGTGTATACAATTTTTCGATACGTGGAACTGAAACGACTTCAGGATAGAATCCAAAAAAATCCTAGACGCTGTGTAGCTGAAATATGGGATGTTCCATCTTGTCCGAATGCCATTGACGGGAAGAAGTAATGTGAAAACGCAGGTATTCCCATTTCATGAGCCGCATTAATCACATAATCTTGGTGATCATTTGGAAGTCTCACATAGGTTTTCAAAAGGTCTACATCTAGGGATCGGCTCTTTCCACTTCCCGTTTAACCGCATCTAAAGAAGTTGTAGGTCTCATATTGCTATAGTAAACGCGTGAACCCTCGATGGGCTCACTCGATGCAAAATAACGTGGAGCTACCCGTTTTCCAGATTCAATTTCTTCACGATCCTCATCGCACCATACGCATAATCTCCCATTGAAACAGTACTTGTGACCCCAAAGGAGAGTAATTGACGTCCTTGTCTAGAACCGTAATGAGACTGAAACGCCTGCTGGTGAATATGTGCATCCCACAATCCTGGAATAACGGTAAGTTCGCTCGCATCGATCACCTTTCCGTTATGTTCTTTTTTATGTGGTTGGATATCGACAATTCGGTTACCTTGTAACGTAATATCAACATTTTCTTTAAGTTCGGTACTTACTTCATCCCATAATCCCCCAACATGAATCACAGTCTTTCCACTTGGAAGCTTAGGCTGCCATTTCATAGTAAAAGGTACTGTTTGTGATTGACCTCCATTTATGGAAACAAGTTTCAAATCTCCTTTTGATAGGTACATCAATGTGTTTGAATCCCCACTCCAGCTAGGTGAATCTGCAATCTCATCTGAAATGAGTCGAGGCTCTCCTTTTGGCTGTCCATTTTCATCAACCGCCATCACCCAAAGCTGACTTTCAATAATAAAGGCCATCTGTTTTCCAACTGGCGACCATACGGGTCCCGAGTTATTTCGGTTACTCAATGATTTGAAAGTAATTGGATCAACGAAGTTTTTCGTCCCTGTTTCCGTATTAACGACATAAATTTGGTTTGTTCCTTCACGGAATCGCTTTGAATACGTTTTAATCGCAGCTAATGCAATGTTTTTAATATCAGGTCCCCATGTAGGAGGTCCAGGTAAGTTTAGGCTTTCTATTACTTGTTTTGTCTCTCCCGTACTAATATTGACCGTATAAGTTTTGCCATTTTCATCTTGATAAGCTATCTTCTTTACATCCGGAGACCATGCAGCAAATTCAGCGCTGCCGGATGTTGTTAATCGTTGTTCCTTACCTGAAGCCACTTTTAAAAGATAGATATCTTCTGTTCCTTCTTTATCAGATGAATAAGCAAACTGCTTTCCATCTGGAGACCATGTTGGATCAAGCTCCATATAAGAGTCATCTGTAATTGACGAGGCTTTCCCTTGCCAACGTCTAATAACCAAAGATAGGCAATATCTTTGCCTTCTAGTGACCATGATGGATTCGATATTGTCCCCGAATCTTCTGTTATAACTGTTCCTGCAAGCAGAATCACGAAGATCCCTGTCACTTATGCAAGGAGCCATTAAGGTTTCATATTGAAGGGGTATTTCTGTAAATAACCTGTTTGACTAATGGACTACCATTCTATCTTTGAACCTCATTTTAGGAAAATAACCACCGGCTACCGCATTTTCCGGAATGACACCATCACTTGTACCTTTGTTTTTTATTTCAATCAATTTAGCCATTATTCAGAAAAAATAGTCTCTTAACATAAACAATATTTTCATCAACGATAAGTTTCTGTCGAAATTTTGACACAATTAGGACTATATAATTTAATTGAACAATAGATCTATAAATCCATTACTGCTATAAGGCTTTATCATGAAGGAGGACTTTTGATGGAAAACAAAATTAAAGAAAAAATTAATCAGGGCGAATCGGTTTTAGGAACTTTTTTTGAACTTGGTGGTACTACAGCTGTAGAGTGCTTGGGTATTGCCGGATTAGATTTTTTGATTATTGATGCGGAGCATGGTCCTTTTGATGTAGAAAGCTCTATGGATTTTATGCGTGCTGCAGAACTGAGAGGAATTACTCCATTCGTACGGGTAAAGGATGTTTCTCGATCTTCTATCCTTAAAATGCTAGATATAGGGGCTAAAGGCATTGTCGCTCCTTGCATTGACACTATTGATCAAGTAAAGCAATTGGTGGAATACGGAAAATATTATCCTATTGGTAAACGAGGCTTTACTCATGCTAGAGCAGCTAGTTATGGGTTTGCAAGTTTTACAAAGAATATGGAGGAATATTTCAATATTTGCAATGAAAAAACACTGATCATTCCTCAATGTGAAACTCAAGGGTGCTTGGATCATATTGAAGAGATTGTAAATATTGATGGGGTGGATGGAATTTTCATCGGCCCATATGATCTTTCTATTGGGATGGGAATACCCGGTCAATTTGCAGATCCAAATTTTGTGCAAGCCATTGAGCGAATTTTGAAAGCATGTAAAGAAGCAGGGAAATTTGCATTTATTTATTCAACAGATAATAGCACAGCAAAAAAATACTTAGCTGATGGATTTGACGGTGTTGCGATAAACATGGATGTTTCTGTATACATTAATGCATTCAAATCGATTATCAGCGAAGTAAGAAGTAAATAACTTAGAACCTGGACTGAGAAAGGAGAAGTTTGTTATGCCAGAACCAAAACAGAATTCAATTGAATTTAAGATAAGTAGCTGGTTATCCTTCTTGCCTCTGGTTATTTTTATGGTAGCCTGCATTCTTTTCTTTGTTGTATTCCGTGTATATGAAATGGATGCCTTAGCCCTGGGCGGTTTTGTGGCGCTTATTATAGGAAGTTTTTTCGCAAAGAGTAATGGAAAGTACTGGAATGGTGTTATTAAAGGGCTGTCTTCTGAGATGGCTAATATGTTAATCCTTATTCTTTTTGTAGTCTCATTCTTTGGAAAAATGATGGCACAGGCTGGTGCGGCAGAAGGTTTTGTCTGGCTTGGTATGCAACTTCACCTGACAGGCGCTCTTTTCACCTTGTTTACATTTATCACTGCTACCATTTTAGCAACTGTAACTGGAACTTCAATTGGAACACTGACGACAGCTTTTCCACTTCTTTACCCCGCCGGCATTTTGCTGGGGGCGGATCCGGTGTTTTTAGCAGGCGCTATTTTAAGCGGAGCTATTTTTGGTGACAGCATTGGGCCAATTTCAGATGTCACTATTGCGAGTTGTGCTACCCAGAAGTATACCAGAAAAGAAGGTTTCGCAGAAATCGGAGGAATGATTCTATCACGATTACGCTATGCTTTTGCAGCAGGGGTAATCTCCTGTGTGCTTTTCTTGGTTTTTGGGGGGGCAGGCCAGGAAATAGATCTTGCCGGTCAAGATTTAATCAAACAATACTCTGATCCAAGCGGCTTAATTATGTTAATCCCAATCGTGATCCTGTTGTTCGTTGCAGTAAAAAGCCAGAACATCTACTTAGCCGTTACGATAGGCACTTTATCCGGCATAGCTATCGCATTGCCTCTTGGCATTTTTGAGATAACCGATATCTTTATAGTGCAGGATGGCCATTTAGGCGGATTTCTTATCGACAGCATCCGAGGTGTTATGAGCACTGTTGTGTTTTTAATGTCATTATTTGGTATTATGGGAATTCTTGAAGAAAGCGGTACGATGGATAAGATCATGAATCGCTTAATAAACAGCAAACTAGCTTCTACGGCAAAAGGGACAGAGCTTATTATTATGATAGGGACAACTCTTTCTGGCTTTTGTCTTGGTGGTGCTAATGGACCAGCCTGTATGATGTTCGGTCCCCTCGCTGACAAATTAGGAAAACAGAAGCAGCTCCATCCTTATCGCAGAGGAAACCTATTGTCTGGATTTGCCTCTACACTTCCCATTTTAATACCATTTAGCAGTCTGTTTATAATTATTACCAACGCAAATATAAATAGCTTAGTTGAAGAGTTTTCATTTATCCAGCCTGTTAACCCAATACTGATATCAGCAGGTGCATTCCATCCCATCGTTCTTTTCCTAGTCTTCCTGTTTGCGGTTGTTTCAGGATGGGGGAGACTTTTCGAAGGCCAAAATGGAGAGGCTTTAAAACAGCCAGAACAGAAGGTCCATTATCAAAAGTCTCATGACTTGGTTAAGTAAATATATAAAAAAGGAGCTTAATTATATGTATAATTTTGCAAAGCGTATGGAAGAGGTATCCGCGAGTGCGGTTCGAGAGATTATAAAATTAATGAGCAATCCTGAGATTATATCTTTTGGTGGAGGAAGCCCTGCAAACGAGTCGTTCCCGATTGATACAATTCAAGATATTATAGATAAAGCATTAAGAGAAAATGGAAACCAAATTCTGCAGTATGGCGTGACAGAAGGTTGGAAGGCTTTACGAGAAGCTTATTTAGAGCATATTGCTTATCCAAAGGGAATAAGTGCCTCATTAGAAAATGTAATAACTATTACTGGAGCAACACAGGGTATTCAATTAATATCCGATGTGTTTTTGGATCCGGGTGATGTCGTATTAGTAGAATCTCCTACTTTTTTAAGTACATTAATGGTTTTTAATAAAAATTTTATTAAATGTGTTCCGGTGGAGACGGATGAACATGGCATGATAATGGAAGATTTAGAGGAAAAAATAAAAAGATACCATCCAAAAATGCTTTACTCTATTCCCACATTTCAAAATCCAACTGGAATAACTTTACCCTTAGAACGACGCAAAAAAATTGCTGAACTAGCTTCTACTTTCAATATGATGGTAATGGAAGACGATCCTTATGGCGATTTAAGATACAGAGGCGAAGCGTTACCACCTATTAAATCCTTTGATCAGACTGGACACGTAATTCTTCTAAATAGTTTCTCTAAGACTATTTCACCTGGTTTACGTGTCGGTACAGTTTTAGCAGAACCAGAAATCATACAAAAATTAATTATTGCAAAGCAGTGTGCTGATACCCATACTACTAATTTGACACAGGTGGTTTGTGCAGAATTCCTAAATCGGGGGTTATTACCAGGACATTTAAAAGCCATTACACCAATATACTCGGCACGAATGGATGCAATGTTAGAAGGTATTAAGAACTACTTCCCTACTGGTACACAATATATCCAGCCAGAAGGCGGTCTTTTCATATGGGCAGAGCTGCCTGGTGAGCCAGATATGCAAGCACTACTAGAAAAGGCAGTAAGAGACTGTAAGGTCGCCTTCGTTCCAGGTAAACCATTCTTTGTGAATCCGGAAGACGGAAGAAAATCCTTACGGTTAAATTTCTCTTCAAATACTCCAGAAAGAATTGAAGAGGGCATGAAACGCCTGGGCGGAGTGTTATCCGGAATCGAAATTTCTTAAAATTTTAAATACCAATAGGTTTATTTAACCTATTGGTATTTTTATTTAGTAATCTTTCATCTACACTTAAAATAATTGTACAGAAACGAAATCAATTCTGTTATCATAAAGGGTGCTTCTTTTTGTAAAGTGTTCGATGCTATTTACATTTTACAAAAGAGCGCCTTTTTGTGATCAATTCACAAGAAAGTATTTATAGTCAATACACGCAAAATTTATATAAAATGTTTGATAAGCTACTATAAGGTAGGAGGGTGTCTATGGAAAAAGAAGAATTTCATGAAAAAGTCAAAGAAAATCCTTTTGCGGCGCTTGGTGGCTTGGTTTATGATTTTCTGTTCGATAATATTATTACAATGAAAATACTGCCAGGATCAAGAATTAATGAAGTAAAGATTGCGAAAGAATTAGGAATTAGCCGTTCACCTATACGAACAGCAATAGAACGACTGGTTAATGAACAGCTTATTGTTAAGGAAAGTGGTAAGTACCCCTTTGTTGCATTAATCACACCCTATGACTGCCTGCAAATTACGCAAGCTAGGGTTTTTATTGAAAGCAATGCCAGCTACCTTGCAGCTCAGGCAATTGATCAGGCAAACCTTGAAAAACTAAAAATGTTGGCGCTGAACTTCGAAAAAATTGTAGAAAGTATTGAATTGAATGGTTTTGAAACTTGCGATCATGAATTTCATAGTTGCATCGTCAATGCTTCTGGCAACCCTTACATTATTGAAATGTACAATTGTATTCAAAGCCGAGTACTTAGGTATCGATATTATTTGAGACATCGCCTGGGAAATCAAACTCTGCAGACAATATTGAAGGGAAATATTAAGTCCCACCGGGCCATATGTTATGCTATGGAGATTGGCCTTCCTACTATGGTCAGGGATGAAGTTGCACGTCATTCAGACGCCATGCGTGATATCTTTGCTAGGTGGTAACAAAAAGCTGAATCTTAGTAAGGAGCAATTCTAATCATCCCTTAGCTGATTTTGCTCTTTCTTGACTTGTCCGATACTTGAAATTCAATTTATTTTTTAAACAAGACAAAGCGAGAGCATTTCGAATCTTTATTTTCTAAATAAATTTGTATTCATATCAGATTAACTCGTTTTTTCCATGAATTCTCTTTAATCGTAAAGTAGAGTCGGGCTTTTTATAATGAAAATTCCTAAACTTGATTATTCACTTTTCCTAATGCTATCCCATCCATCTACTGGTAGTTGTTTCCACAAATTCTTCGATTAACTTGCATGTTAGTTTAAGTGCAATTCTTCACAATCTTTTTTTGCATAAATATCCGGTTTTGTTAGGAAATATTATTCCATTAATTACCTCTTATAGGCATATTCGAGGGTGGATTCAAGGAAGTTCTGCATGGGAGAGGAATCGAGGAGGGCCTATTGAGCCGATTCACAGAATCCTCACTTCGCATCGCTACATTGATACAACCCTAATAAAGAAATCAATGTTTCTTCCTTCATTGTTTTCCTCTCACTCAAAAAGCAACCCACACAACAGCCGCCCGTATCTCCTCCAACACGGTCTCCAGAACTCATCGCTAATGAAGATAGCTATCATTCACTTCGTAAAAGTAGATTTTTCGAACGGTTTTTTTTGTTTAAAAAAAAGAAGCTGTTAAATAAAATAAATAAAAATATTAAAATAGAAAATACTCTGGGGACGAGGTATTCTCCAGAGCATTTTCTATTTTTAAAAATTTTCCTTTGAAAAATGTTATCCTTATTCTTAGTAGCGATTCGATCAGGAGCTGTATCGTGATGAAAGGGTAAAGGGAGGCTACGTTAACTTTCACCAATATTGGAGGCCCATAGGAGTAGCCCTTTTATGTACTATCAATAAAAGTGACGTTAATAGGTAATTACATACCTGAGACAAAATAAGTCAGTACGTAATTAATCACTGACATTGTAGTCGCAAGTCTCATTTTACATCTTTTAAAAAATGTTTAGTCTCAGTGAATCGTATTGAAGAAGTTTTACTGGCATATAAACTATTTTATGTAGGTTGCTCTCGAGCAAAAGAAAGATATAATGTCTATGTTAGCCATGAAGGAGTGACGAATTAATTGTATATAACAGTAGAGGAAACGGCTGATTACTTATCGGTGTCTGTACCATATGTCGAGAAATTAATTTTACAAGGAAAAATAAGAGTTTTGCATGACGGTGAGGGTGAAGTATTGGTCTATAAGGAACAGTTCAAGACTCATTTTGAACAGCTTGAGAAATATAAAAAGTTAGTGGAGGAGTTGGAGAATGAACCAATTCCAGAAGATAAAGATATTAAAGATGAAGACTAATAAAGGTGAATACCTACGTTTATCTAACACCTTAATGTCAGATCTTCGGCTCGTTACAGGGACATAAAATTATATTTATATAAATTAAGATTAAATTGGGAATACAAAGCGTAAACTGGATAAAAACAATTCAGATTATAATAATATAGTTTTATCTTAATGTTATTATATATTCGCCCGTTAATTATTAAGGGTTTTGTCCTTCTTTTAGTTTTATCCCATTTAAAAATACAGTGATATCAAGGATTAATTGGTTTTATCTCATAGTAATTTATAATATACGAGCAGCATTTAATTTTTAAAGAGCAGTTTAATACGCATCTTGAACAGATGGAAAAATATAAGAAGCAATTAGCGGAATATTATAACGAACCCATCCCAGAAGATATCGATGTGAAAGATGAAGATTAGCATCTGCCTATTTGGCAGATGTTTTTTGAAAATAAGACCTAAATCGTCGTTGATATCAGTTGATGTTCTATATAAAGAGAGTCTAGGATTATGATCTAACCTCCTCTCAATAAAGCTTATTGATCATTCAAATAATTTTGTTGTCAATGGAAGGTAACTGTAGTAGAATCCCTCAATTCCGTGTAAAATAATAAATAGAAGGAATTATCACAGCAGAATGGTAGTTAGGAGATAGGTAAGTGGTAAAAGAATATTTACAAAGTGAAGGTTTTTCGAGGTTAATTACATTAATAGTGTTAGTCCTGTTTCTTATAAGCATAGGAAGTATGGTTAATATTGTGTTATTCACATTTGTTTTCACTTTCCTAATGGGAAGGCTGGAACAATTTATCATGATTCGACTAAATAAAGTGATGCGTATTAACTCTAAAGTTGTCATAAGCTTTTTATATATAGTCGTCATTTCTTGTTTAGTCATCGTACTTTATAAATATTTACCGGTCATTACGTTGCAATTTACGGAATTAGTTACACAGATTGTTTTCTTCTTTCAACATCCTCCCGATAGTCGGGTCATTCAATACGCCATTAGTTTAATGAACGAGACTGAATCGCCGCTCGATCTTCAAAAACAGATGAATACGCTTTATCTTTATGTATCTGATTTCGGCAAACTGGCATTACAGATTTTCCTTTCTATACTGCTTAGTCTATTTTTCTTATTGGAAAGAGATAAAATTATTCGTTTCACTTCTAAATTTAAGCGGGGTAAATTCAAATCCTTCTTTATAAATCTTGGTCACTTTGGAGTTAAATTCATCAATTCATTCGGAAAGGTAATTGAGGTCCAGTTCTTAATAGCCATTACGAATGCAGTCCTTTCAGTAACTTTCTTATGGATTCTTGGATTTCCACAGTTAATCGGTCTAGGAATTATGATTTTCTTCCTAGGGTTGATTCCAGTTGCAGGAGTTATTATCTCCCTAGTTCCACTAAGCATGATTGCCTACAGTATCGGCGGTATGCCAAAGGTTATTGCTGTGTTTATTATGATTGGGGTTATACATTCACTTGAAAGCTATATTTTAAATCCAAAATTCATGTCGGCAAAAACAAATTTGCCAACGTTCTTCACCTTCATCATTCTTCTGTTTTCCGAGCACTTTCTTGGGATATGGGGCTTGATCATTGGGATTCCGATTTTTATCTTCCTATTAGATATGTTAGATATTGAAGAGGGGATTAAAGAAGTGCCTTAAATAATATTTAAGTAAGCAGCAACCAAGCTAATGAGGTTGCTGCTTATTTTTTTCCAATTTAAAATCTAGATAATAGTTCTAATATCCGTTTTCAATATAATTTCTTAAAATTACATATAAATGAGGAAATATCCGCTGTCATAATAATTAAAGCCTATTTAAATTCTTGGTTTTTCGAGTTAATTGGATAAAATTTTATTTTACTAAAGTTATTTACGGACTTTTTATTGCATAAAAAAACAATTAAACGTATAATATTTTTGAGTGAAAATACTGAATATTCTTTCGATTTGAATTTGTTTTGTTCTTTACAAAAGAGTTTATTAGAGAGAAGAGGGGATTATTTTGAAAAAAATTTCGTTTTTAGTGTTTGCCATGGTTGCTTCTTTGTTACTGATTATGACTGGATGCGGGAAGGATAAGGAAGTAACGACAACTAGCGAAAAAGAAGAATCAAATGGGAAGACACTTAGGGTCGTGACGGATGCGGCATATGCTCCATTTGAATATCTTGAAGGTGATAAAATTGTTGGATTCGATGTCGATTTTATCAATGCTGTTGCAAAAGAAGCTGGATATAAAGTGAAAGTTGAGCATGTTGGCTGGGATCCAATTTTTGTAGAAATCGAGTCTAAAAGAGCGGATGTAGGGATATCTGCAATTACAGTAAATGATGAGAGAAAACAATCGTATGATTTTTCGGTGCCTTATTTCTTATCCACAAATAAAATCTTAATTCCTGAGAAAAGTGATATAAAATCAGGACAAGAATTGAAAGGAAAGGTTATTGCCGTTCAAACAGCTACAACTGGACAGGAAGCAGTCGAGTCACTTCTTGGGAAAAATCATAAAGACATCAAAAAATTCGAAAATAATAATCTGGCCATTCAGGAATTATTACAAGGCGGAGCTGAAGCGGTAGTAGCGGACAATACCGTTGTTGAAGAATATGTGAAAAATAACCCTGACCAAAAGCTGAAAGTTGTTGAAGATAGCAGCAGTTTTGATCAGGAATTTTATGGTCTTATGTTCCCAAAAGGTAGCGAGTTGAAAGCTGAGTTTGATAAAGCCGTCAATGCTATTTATGAGAATGGAAAGTATGCAGAAATTTATAAAGAATGGTTCGGCACAGAACCAGATGTTGAAACGTTAAAAGCACAACAATAAAATTAAAAAATTGCGTAACTTTAAGTGTGAAGTTACGCAGTTTTTTTGGTCTTTAGGAGGGGAACAGAATGAATTTTCGCTGGGATATTATTTTTGAATATGCTCCTTTCTTATTAAAGGGAACGATGCTCACTATTGGTCTATCGGTTTCCTCTATTCTCATCGGAACCTTTTTAGGGTTACTGATTGGTTTAGGGAAAATAATGAGAAACAAGGTGCTCGCATTTCCATTTTACTGTTATGTCACGGTTTTTCGTGGAACACCGCTATTAGTTCAGATCTTTTTAATCCATTTTGGTATTGTGCCCATTTTTACTGGGGAGACGAACGCAATCACCGCGGGAGTCATTGCTTTGTCTTTAAATGCAGCGGCTTATATTGCGGAAATTTTCCGTGCAGGAATTCAATCCATTGATAAAGGACAAATGGAGGGGGCTCGTTCATTGGGAATGACCCATACACAAACAATGATTCATGTTGTCTTACCTCAAGCATTCAAACGTATGATCCCTCCGTTAGGAAATGAATTCATCGTATTATTAAAAGATTCCTCCCTCCTTTGTGTCATTGCAGCCCCCGAATTAATGTATTGGGGAAAAGCGATGGGGGGGCAGTACTTTAAAGTGTGGGAGCCGTATTTGGCGTGTGCCTTTATCTATCTTTTCCTGACCCTTATTTTAAGTTTCGTATTAAATAGACTCGAAAGTAGGTTGAAAACAGAATGATTAAGGTCGAGAATTTAAAAAAGTCATTTGGAGATAACGAGGTATTGAAGCATATCAATGCAATCGTTGCCCCACAGGAGGTAGTTGTGGTGATTGGGCCTTCAGGGTCTGGTAAATCCACTTTTCTCAGGTGTATCAATCAACTTGAAACGATAACGGGTGGACATATTTTCATAGAGGGAATTGATACGACAGATAAGAAGGTCAATATCAATAAAGTACGCACAGAAGTTGGCATGGTATTTCAGCATTTCAACTTATTTCCGCATAAAACAGTTATTGATAACATTATGCTTGCGCCTCTAAAGGTTCGTAAAGTTTCCAAAGAACAGGCATCACAAAGAGGCATGGAACTGCTTAAGAAAGTAGGACTTGCTGAGAAAGCGAACGCCTATCCGGATTCATTATCGGGTGGACAAAAGCAACGTGTGGCAATCGCTAGGGCATTGGCAATGGAACCCAAAATAATGTTGTTTGATGAACCGACTTCTGCTCTTGACCCTGAAATGGTCGGTGAAGTGCTTGAGGTTATGAAGCAATTGGCTAAAGAAGGTATGACAATGGTCGTAGTGACCCATGAGATGGGGTTTGCTAAAGAAGTTGGTGATCGAGTGATTTTCATGGACGAGGGTTTTATTATTGAAGAAAATATTCCAAGTGAGATCTTTGATAATCCGCAGCAGGAAAGAACCAAATCCTTTTTGAGCAAAGTACTCTAATATTAGAATAAGAAAAAAAACCTTCCGTAAATCGGAGGTTTTTTCTTTGGGAACTTATCAGGGGGTGTTATTTAATGTATGAAGCGCCTAAAAGTGATTCAGGACTTTTACCGAGCACTAACATACTGATTTTAGCATATCCAATATTTTCATTTTGGAAGAAGGTTTGTTGTAAAACCTGGATATTAGGATCATCCTTTAACTTTTGAACTTCCTCTATATATAAGTGGATAACGGAGGGCATAACGAATTCAGGGGTGTATTCGTTATGGTTTTCATCCATGATTAATGTGCCCATAAATTGATATTTAAATTGAAAAGCTCGTGTTAAGGCAACGACATGGAGTAGTTTATTAAATAATTCGGGGTATGAATATTTAATTTTCTCCAAAGCTTCTTCGGTTGCTTGTAACTCATCGACACTAGATAAAGTGATCATAAATATCTCCTTTCTGAAAATATAGATTACATCAGTATTTACAGTACAGTGCTTTTTACTCATACCAAGTCTAACTCCGCTGTTAAGTATTGTAAAATGGTTAGATGTTATCATGAGCATAACTTAAATCTATGATAGTGCTTACATGTCTAATGCTTAACTATCGAGGTAGTTAATCTTTTTTAGTCAACGCATCTCTTGTATATTTTAACCATTCTTTTGCCGCATATGAAAGGTATTGATCCTTACTCCAAATGAATCCTAAGTTCCAACTAATGGAGGGGTTTTTAACCTTTATGGACTTGATGCGCTTATCATGACGGCATAAACTTTCAGGTAAAAGAGCGATTCCGAGTTTACAATAAACCATTTCCTCAATAAAATCCCAACGTGAGCTTTCTGTGACAATGTGTGGAGAATAACCAGCTTCTTTACAGGACGAAATTATGAGATCACGCAAGACATAATCTTTATTAAATAAGATAAAGGACTCGTCTTCTAGGTCGGCCAAATCAATCTCTTCCCGACAGGCAAGTGGGTGGGAGGGGGGCACAATCAAGTTAATGTCTTCTTCTAAAAAGGCAAAATGATGAAAAAGTACGGTGTTAGTTGGCAAGACTATTACGCCAATGTCGAGTAAGTCATTTTGGACAGATTCTTCAATTTTTTTTGAGCCATCCTCTACTAATTGAAAGGTAATATTAGGATAATCCTCATGGAAACGGCTAAGAATTCGGGGGAAGAAGGAGGCGTCAATTATCGGCGGTAATCCGATTCGTATATGCCCCTTTTTCAAACCTAATAAATTGTCCATTTCTGTTTCTAAATTATGAAAAGCTTTATCAATCAATTTTGCCTGCTCTAATACAACCCTTCCGGCATCGGTCAGAATCAGTTGTTTACGGGAACGATCAAAAAGTTCAACACCGAGCTCAGTTTCCAAGTTTTTAATCATCTTACTGATGGTAGGCTGAGTAATGAATAAATGATCCGCTGCCCGAGTAAAGCTATTGAAATTGGTAACCTCTATAAAGTATTGTAAATGCTTAATATCCATCACTTCACCTGCTTATCTTCTTTAAAATTACTTTCATTTTAACTGTTAACAGAAGGGTTTGTAAAACATGATAAGCTTTGTAGGTAAGATTTCCTCTTTGTTTCGTGGTCTTCGCGGTCTTGGTTAATCTCACTTTGAAGAAGTTCTTGATAAGCAGGTGTTTCTTTTCTAACGATTTTCTTTTCAAATTTGCGCTTATTCGCATTCGCCTTCACCTTCACATATGTGGAATCAACGAAAACGTGTTCTGCACTGATTAACTTTTTCTCCGTAGCAGCCTTTAATATACGGTAGAAAATCTGTTCAAATAGGTCTGTATCTTTAAAGTGACGCTCGTAGTTTTTTCAAAAGGTAGAGAAGTGAGGTACTTTATCATGAAAGCCGTAACCTAAGAACCAACGATAGGCCATGTTCGTATCTATCTCTTCATGGTCTTACGCATCGAGCGAATACCGAAGGTATATTGAATGAATGTCAGTTTAACTAAAATAACTGGATCAATACTTGGGCGTCCTACCTCTGAATACATATCTTTCACCAAGTCATAAATGAAAGAGAAATCAATGGCGGCCTCAATTTTACGAACCAAATGGTTCGCTGGCACCAGTTGATCTAAAGTAATCATTTCAAGTTGATCTGCTGAATAGAATCATGTTTAGAAAGCATCCTTATCACCTCTGTTGGCAAAAGGGGTTTTATCTAAATGTTTAAAAAAAACAAAGTTGATTGGAACGAAAGGTGCGAGACTCCTGCGGGAAAAGCGCGTCCAAGGGAGACCCCACAGGCTCCCGGACCGCCCGCGGAAAGCGAGTGCCTGGAGTGGAAATCAACGTTCAAATTTACAAATCCTCAAAAAAACTGTAGACAAACTCAATTATTTATCGAGTTTGTCTACAGTTTGAGCTGGGCTCCAAATAAGAGCCCAGCTTCTTCAAATTGGTGAGTCATAAGATTGTCGCAAATTGTTTATTTAACTAATAAGACAGGTACTGGAGAATTCTGGACGATATAGTGGCTGACGCTTCCTAGGAATTCCTTAAATCCACTTAAGCCTCTGCTCCCCATAATGATAAGGTCGCAATTATGAGATTTCGCATGTTCCAACAAAGTAGTGATGGCGGAACCTTCTACGACAAAAGACTGGGATGCATTAGGAATTTCGGATAACAGTGCATCCGCTTTTTCGATTACTTCGTTGCCATACTTAAGCATAGCCTCTTCAATTTCTTGAAAAGCATTGCCATATATATTTGGATGGATTGGAAGTGTAACCGCGTGAAGTACCTGAATTTCAATTGCAGGATCCAGCTTCGCTAATTCAATCGCTTTTTCTAAAGATTTAAGTGCCAATTCAGATTCATCATATGCAACTAATATTTTTGAGCAGAGCATAATTTGACCCGTCCCTTCATTTAAAAAGAATATACTCATAGTATAACAGTTTATAACTTTCATTCAGTTTAATATATTTAAAATTTTGTGAATAATTATTGAACTTTACGTTAACGTCAATGTTAATATAAGGTAAATAATCCCTTTGCAAAGTGTGGTTTTAACATGTATACCATTTCTGAGTTAGCAAAAGAATTTGATTTGACAACAAGAACACTACGATACTATGAGGAACTAGGTATGCTAAGGCCAAAGCGCACCGAAACCGGAAAAAGATTATATGGAAAGAAAGAATATGCTCAACTTAAAATCATTATGCGTGGCAAGAAGTATGGCTTTTCATTAGTTGAAATAAAGGATATTGTTCTGCTATTTGATAAGGACAGGACGGGTATTAAGCAATTGGAGAAAACAATTGATACAGCTGGACAGAAATTAAACGAAATAAATGAACGTATTAAAGAGCTTGATGAATTGAAGCAGGATTTTGAACAGGTGATTAAAGGTTTTACCGAAACACTTCATGGCTTAAAAAGTAAACAGTGAATCAGGCATTTCAAGCAACAAAACTATCAGAATAAAAATACTTCATAGGATAATATTGAAAATGAGTTTTGCCGATAGGTAAAGATGAATATATATACTAGACGAAAACATATGAGGTGAGGATTTGGATATTCAAGAAACTATTGCTGTAGTAACAGGTGGGGCTTCAGGTCTGGGAGCGGCCACTGTAAGAAACATCATTCAAAAAGGTGGAAAAGCTGTTATCTTTGACCTCTCAGAAGAAAATGGCGCCAAAATGGTCGAGGAATTAGGAGATTCAGTCTTATTTATTAAAACAGATGTGACAAGTGAAGAAAGTGTCCTAGAAGCGTTGGAACAGGGAATTAAAAAATTTGGAGATATTAACACTGTTGTCAATTGTGCTGGCATTGCGATTGCTGAAAAGGTCATCGGAAGAAAAGGTACACATGAATTGAAAACGTTCTCAAAAGTAGTGATGGTTAACTTGGTCGGTACATTTAATGTTATTCGTCTTGCGGCTGAAAAAATGGTTAATAACCAAGCGAACGAAGAGGGAGAGCGCGGTGTTATTATCAACACAGCGTCGGTAGCTGCATTTGAAGGACAAATCGGACAAGCGGCATATAGTGCCTCAAAGGGTGGGATTGTCGGTATGACTCTTCCGATTGCAAGGGAGCTTGCTTCCAAAGGGATACGTGTCGTATCGATTGCACCGGGGTTATTTCATACACCGATGTTTGATTCATTACCAGAAGAAGCGAGGACGTCATTAGGGAAAACCGTGCCATTTCCATCAAGACTAGGATATCCCGAAGAGTACGCTAAACTTACGGAAAGCATTATTACAAATCCAATGCTGAATGGAGAAACGATTCGGTTGGACGGGGCCATTCGAATGTCACCTAGATAAGAGTCAATTCCTTCCGGGAAATGACTAAAGTATATTCTTTAAAAAGGAAAAGGTTGATACGACAAAGCTAATGACAGAGGAGATAGTAGAGATGAAGCATCCATACTTAAGTGAAGATCACGAGATTTTCCGCAAATCATTACGTAAGTTTTTAGAGAAAGAAGCGGTTCCCTATTATGAACAATGGGAGGAAGACCGTATTATTCCTCGTTCGTTTTGGGGGAAAATGGGGGAGCAAGGCTTTTTATGTCCGGATCTGGGAGAAGAGTATGGGGGTTCTGAAGTAGATTGGGGCTTTGCGGTCATAATTAATGAAGAGCTAGAAAGAGTGGGTTCAGGTTTCATAGGCTTCGGGCTCCATAGTGATATTACGGTTCCTTATATTTCCGCATACGGAAATGAGGAGCAGAAACGGCGGTGGCTCCCTAAATGCACGACAGGGGAAATCATTACAGCCATCGCCATGACAGAGCCGGGAACAGGTTCGGATTTAGCCAATATTAAAACGACTGCGATTTTGGATGGAGATCATTACATACTAAATGGACAAAAAACATTCATCACAAATGGGATTCATTCGGATCTTGTCATCGTGGCATGTAAAACGGATCCAAATGCTGTTCCGAAGCATAAAGGCGTAAGTTTAGTCGTGGTTGAAAGAGATACTCCAGGATTCTCCAGGGGACGAAAACTGAAGAAGCTTGGTTTGCATTGTCAGGATACAGCAGAACTTATCTTTGAAGATTGTCGTGTACCAAAGGAAAACTTACTTGGTGAAGAAGGCAAAGGGTTTAAGTATTTAATGGAGAAATTGCAGCAGGAACGTCTTGTCGTAGCAATTTGTGCCCAAACCGCATCCGAGGATATGCTATCGGATACGATTGAGTACGTCAAAAGCAGGGAAGCGTTCGGGAAATCAGTGAGTCAGTTCCAGAACACTCAGTTTAAAATCGCAGAAATGGCTACTGAAATTAAAATGGGCCGCGTTTTCCTGGATCAGTTGATTGCCAATCATATGGAGGGTGAACAGATGGTCACAGAAGTGTCGATGGCTAAATGGCGTTTGACTGAGACTGCAAGGAAAATATCCATTGAATGCATGCAGCTTCATGGTGGCTATGGTTATATGGAAGAATACAAGATTGCTAGAAGGTACCGTGATGTACCCGTAGCAAGCATCTATGCGGGTACAAATGAAATCATGAAGAAAATCATCGCAAAGAACCTTGAACTTTAAAAAACAAAATGAGAAGGGGAGAGATTACATGCGGGAAGTGGTAATTGTTGAGGGAATTCGTACTCCGGTTGGCAGAAGAAACGGTGTCTTAAAGGATGTTCGCCCAGATGATTTAGCGGGGGAAGTATTAAAGAAGCTGGTTGAAATAGCAGGCATTGATCATGCTATCATCGATGATGTCATTTTAGGCTGTGTTTCGCAGGCTGGGGAGCAGGCCGGAGATATTGCTCGGATTGCAGCTCTGATTGCCGGTTATCCGATTGAAGTGCCAGGTACGACAATTGACCGTCAATGCGGATCGAGTCAGCAGGCTGTCCATTTCGCTTCCCAAGCCATTTTGTCAGGAGATATGGATGTGGTCGTAGCCGGAGGAGTAGAAAATATGTCTCGTGTCCCAATGGGTTCAAATTATCAAGGAGCTGAAACAAGTCAAAAGTATTTAGACAGCTACGAGGTAATCAACCAAGGTTTGTCGGCTGAAAGAATCGCAGAAAAGTGGGGAATCACACGTGAGGAATGTGATCAGTTTTCTGTTGAAAGCCATGAGAGGGCAATACGTGCTCAAAAGGAAGGCTATTTCGACCGTGAAATAATCACAGTTACAGGTACAGATAAAGTAGGAAATCATATTGAAGTTACGGAAGACGAAGGGCCAAGGGAGGGAACTACGGTAGAAGTCCTTTCAGGGTTGAAAGCAGTTTTTAAAGAAGAAGGATTAATCCATGCAGGGAACTCAAGCCAAATAAGTGACGGTGCTGCAGCTTTACTATTAATGGAGCGTAGTAAAGCAGAAGAGCTTGGATTGAAACCTCGCTTTAAAGTGCATACACGGGTTGTTGTCGGATCAGATCCTACCCTAATGCTGACAGGTCTAATTCCTGCCACTCAAAAAGCATTGGAAAAAGCAGGTCTTTCCATTGATGATATCGATGTCTTTGAAGTTAATGAAGCCTTTGCTCCTGTACCGCTTGCTTGGTTAAAAGAAACAGGGGCCGACCCTAAGAAGCTTAATCCAAATGGCGGAGCGATTGCCTTAGGTCATCCGCTTGGCGGCAGTGGTGCCCGTTTAATGGTTTCGATGATCCATGAATTAGAAAGAACAGGCGGCCGATATGGATTGCAAACAATGTGTGAAGGTCACGGAATGGCGAATGCTACCATTATTGAAAGAATAGATTGAGAGGGTATTTTCTCGTGAAAAACTTTAGAAATTCACACGAAAGTAAAGGCTGAAAAAGTGATAAAGCCAACCATCAGCAGCATGACATGAAATCAGCTTGCTGATAGTGGGTTTACTTGAGGAGGAAATGATATGTCAGTAACGATTAAAAATATCTTTGATCAGACGGTTCAAAAATTCCCCATTAAAGAAGCTATCTACGACGTGAGAAGAAATATCCGCTATACCTATATTCAATGGAATGAGCAGGTGAATAGGTTGGCGGCGGCTCTCCAAGCAGAAGGTGTCCAAAAAGGGGACCGGGTCTCTACTTTTCTTTATAATAATGAAGAACTTGCCACCGCATTTTTTGCTTGTGCAAAGATTGGTGCGGTCTTTAATCCAATCAACTTTCGCTTAATGGCAGAAGAGCTTGCATTCATCTTAAGTGACGCGGCGCCAAAGGTCGTTTTATTTGAAGGTGAATTGGAATCGATTGTGGCAGCTGTTGAAAAACGCTTCCCGGAAATAGCATTTTGGTATATTGATGAGAATGTGCCTCGCTATGCCCAAGGGTACCGCAAAAAAATGGTCAGTACATCTTCTCAGCCTGTTGATGTGGACATTCACGAGAATGATGTCTATGCCATTATGTATACAAGCGGGACGACAGGACGCCCAAAAGGAGTTATTCATCTTCATAAAGATATGGTCGAGCAGGCTGCGATTTTAACAGAGGCGATGAAGTATGAAAGCAGTGATATCGGTTTGATTACCGCGCCAATGTTTCATTGTGCGGAATTGCACTGTTCATTTTTACCGCGCGTACAGGTTGGTGCAACAAATGTAGTTCTTCATCAGTTCAATCCTAAAAGGGTTCTTGAACTGTTTGAATCCGAAGGGATTACCAAACTATTTGCAGCACCAACGATGTGGAATATGCTCATTCAGGAAAATCTGAATGATTATAAATTTCAAAGTTTGAAGCTGGGACTATATGGAGCCGCTCCAATGGCGCCCACGCTTGTACTTGCTTGTCAGGAAAAACTGGGCATTCAATTTATCCAAGCGTATGGAATGACTGAAATGGGCCCGGCCATCACTCTACTATTAGAGGATGATCAAATACGTAAAGCTGGTTCTGCCGGCCAAGCGTGCCGCGATCATGAAATCGTCATTGCCCGTCCAAATGACGAAGGCCCATCGGATCCTGATGATATACTTGAACCCGGGGAAATCGGGGAAATCCTAGTGAAAGGCCCTTGCATCATGAAAGGGTACTTTCAAAGAGATGGAGAGACAGAGAGAGCGCTTTACAGAGGCTGGTACCATTCCGGGGATATTGGTTTCCTTGATGAAGATGGATATTTGTGGGTCAAAGATCGTGTGGATGACATGATTATCTCCGGAGGCGAAAATGTGTATCCACGTGAAGTGGAAGACATACTTTATGAGCATCAAGGCGTTCTTGACTGTGCAGTACTTGGTCAGCCTGATGAAAAATGGGGAGAAAAGGTGACGGCCTTTGTAGTAGTTAAAGATCCGTTATTGACGGAAAGTGATTTAGAAGACTGGTGTAAGAACAGCGATACACTAGCTAACTATAAACGTCCAAGAAGATATATCTTCTGTAAAGAGTTGCCTAGAAACGCAAGTGGGAAAATTCAAAAATTCATGCTCCGAAAACAGTTGGAAGAAACTGTTGCTGAATAACGAAAGGTTGGAAAACCTTCATTGTTTTAAGCAGAATAGATTTTTTAGTTGAGTTAATAACCTGTCAAATCATTTCAGGGTAGTGTAAAAGTTATCCACAAATGAAATGTAGTCTAGTCAATGAGATGTTAGCGTTATCCACATTATCCACATAGTTATCCAGAAATTACATTATTTACATGTTGATATCGCGAGACAAAATACCTACCACATGTCAGTATTTTCAGAAAATATCCACAATATACACAGGGGTGTGGATAAGACGATATCAGCAAACTAATTTAAGGGGGCTGACTGAACAGCCCCTTAAGGTGTAAAGGTTGTTATAATTCGCGGTTATGGGCACGACGAGTAGCTGCATTAGCTCGCGCTTGTGCTTCAATATCTTGTTGGTCAGCCAGTTCCGAAGAATATTCGACATCAAGTCCGTCACTTTTTAGATTTTTAGGAACCTGTGGAAGTTTTTGAGCGTTTTTGTCTTGATTATGATGAATGTTATTGCGTCCCATTTTAGCGCCCCCTAAGAGTAAAGAAATAAATAAGCTAGCGATGATTTCCTTAATCATCGCTAGCTTATTTTGTGTTGAATGGCTGATCAAAATGTACGGGAAAAAACTCCAAACTTAACGGCGAGATTTCTTTTCGTTAAATCCGCCTGCTCGGTCTGCATTTTTAAATTCTCGAGAATAAAGAATTGCTTGCGTGCTGGTTAAGTTACTTTTTTCTTTTTCCTGTTTTTTGGACAATTAGATCATCTCCATTTCACTTGATATCCCTATTTTTTCCTAAAAAGTTTCATTCATACATGAGAATTTTCTTTTAGGATATTTTGTAAAGCCATATTAAGGGTTGGAAAAGTGAATGTGAATTCTTCCTCTGTTAGTTTATTGGGAAGGACTTTTTGGCCTTCTAGCACAAGTATGCTCATTTCACCGAGCATGGTTTTTAGCATGAAGGGAGGAACAGGTAACCAATGAGGCCGGTGCATGACACTACTGATTTCTTTTCCAAATCTATCCATTCGAACTGGGTTAGGTGTTGTGAAATTGACTGGACCTTGAATGTGTTGATTATTCATGCAAAAAACAATTGCACGGGCGACGTCGTGAATATGAATCCAGGAAAGCCACTGACTTCCTTTGCCCATTTTTCCTCCGCCGAAAAGTTTATAGGGAAGAACCATCATTGGCAGTGCACCTTCTTTTTCCCCTAGAATCACACCAAACCTTGTAAGGACAACTCGTTTACTGTATGAGCGGGATTTGGTTGCTTCTTTTTCCCATAGCTTAACTGTCCGAGCCAAGAAATCATCACCGATGGAATCAGAGGTTTCGGTAAAGGTCTCATGATCGGAGATACCATAAAAACCCACTGCACTTGCATTGATAATGACAGAAACTTTATTTGGCAGCTTAGAAAGGATTCGATTCATTTCTTTGGAAGCTTCAACTCTGCTTTCGACAATACGACGTTTTCGTTCCGGGGTCCAACGCCCACTGTTTAAAGACTCACCGGCAAGGTTAATGAACACATCAAGGCCTTCTAAGTTTTTTTCAGGGCTTGAGTCTGCGGTCAGCCAGCCGATATATTGGAGATTTTCCCGTTTTTTATATTTGTCAGGATGACGTGTCAATATATATAAATCATGATTTTCTTTTAATAATTCATCGATAAGGGCTGTGCCGACAAAACCGCTTCCACCAGCAATGGCTATTTTCATGAAAACCACTTCCTTTTTTTCTTGTCTTTTATTCACTTTAACATGCCCTTGTTCTTTTTTCATTTTTAGACATGCTATATATAGAAAAGGTACTCGTAAAGGGGTAAAGTAGGGATGGGGGTGGATTTTATGCCAAACATAACAAAAATAACAACCCAAAAAAAACGTAAAGATCGTTATAACATATTTGTTGATGAAAAATATGCGTTTGCTGTGGACGAAGAAGTTTTATTGAAATTTCACTTGAAAAAGGGTACTGCACTTGATGACCTGCTTCTTGCTGAAATACAATTCCATGATGAAATCCAAAAAGCATTTACGGATGCACTTAATTATTTATCATACCGCATGCGTTCAGAATCGGAAATTCACCTTTATTTAAGAAAGAAGGACATAGAAGAACCGATTATAAAGGAAGCTATACATAAGCTTTACAGCTTTAACTATTTAGATGACCTTGAATTTGCCAAGGCTTACGTACGGACCCATGTAAACGGAGGAAATAAAGGTCCTACTACCCTTAAGATGGAGCTGAAGGAAAAAGGAATACATGAAAAGCTAGTTATGGAGGCTTTGAAGGAATACCCCTATGATATTCAAATTGAGCATGCGAAAAAGCTTGCGGGAAAATCAGTGAAAAAAGAAAAAAACATCTCGGAACGAGCTTTAAGGCAGAAGCTTGAACAGACATTGACACGAAAAGGTTTTCCAAGAGATGTCATTCTTGAGGCACTTGAAAATGTAACGGTAGAAAAGGATGAAGATGAACAATGGGATTCGCTATGTCATCATGCAGAAAAGATGCAGCGCCGCTATAAAAACTATGAAGGCTTCGAATATGAACAAAAAATGAAGCAGGCATTATACCGAAAAGGTTTTCCAATAGAATTAATTGACCGATTTCTTTCCAATTCAGACATGGAATAAGTACATCGATAGCCAAATCGTAAAATTTTGTTTAATATAGAAGTAAATTAATATTTCATTTAAGGAGCCATATATATGAGCGACGTAAGATACAGCAAGTTGTCGGCCTATGAACTACAACAGGAAATTGCAGCGCTAACAGAAAAAGCTAGAAAAGCTGAGCAATTAGGGATGGTTAACGAATATTCGGTGTTGGAACGCAAAGTAACTATGGCTAAAGCCTATTTGTTAAATCCGGATGATTTTAAAAAAGGTGAAATTTATCAAATTGAAGGCGATCCGGGAGTTTATTTCAAAATTGATTATATGAATGGTGTATTCGCCTGGGGGTACCGTTTGGGTGGAAGCGGGAAGGAAGAAGCACTGCCAATTTCGATGTTGAGATAATTGAAGGAACCGGGAGGACCCGATTCCTTCAGAAGTGTTCTATTGTTTCTAATTCGATCGCTCGTTGGATGCTTTCATACGTTCTTGTGGGTGTGTGTTAATGCTGCCATCCGCTCGCTTAGAGGCAAATCTCTCCTTTGCACGAGGCTCACCTTGAAATTTATTATGGTTTTGGTTGGGGAATCCTTTTTGTTTATTTCGCAAGTTTTTCTCCTCCAAACATTTGTATTAAGAAAGAAGCGTTTCCGCTTACTACTAGTATGGGTAAAGTACAGTATAGTTCAGTCTGTAAAAATATTGGCAATGAGGTGGTTCTAATGAATGATTACCATGAAAGATTAACCAAGATCCTGCTTGAGAAAAATGATCACATCACGTATGAGCAAGCTTTAACTTGGGTGGAATTATTATGGGAAGATTTCGAAGCGACCTATGCAAAAGCTGGGCATGAGTATGCTGGCGAAGAAATGACGTCACGTGTTGTTCAGACCTGGATTGATAATTACGGTGAACAATTCCACGAATTCATTGCGAAAAATCCTAAATATAAGCATTTATTAAATCAACAGAATCGACTGCATTAAAAAAGCTGATTCCAGCGGGTTTCCTCTGGAATCAGCCTTTTTTCAATCTGCGTAGATCTACAAAATAATATTCAATTTCTTTTGCAGTTTCGCTTCACTAAAGATCCAACCGGTATACGAATTTAAGATATTTAGATCGCTGTCTAAATGGACGACAGCTACAAAGGGGTAATACCCATTGCTGCGGTATCTTAAATCAATAAAACGGACTTCGTAATAGTCCTTAATTTGTTCGATTTCAAAGCGATAAACAGGGGAAAAAGACAGAAAGGCAGCCAAATTGATATCAAGTTTGGCGGCTTCGAGAATTCTACTTTCAGGCAATGGAATTCGATCAAAAGTATCCAGAATCGTCACATAGCCATTATCAGCTCTCGCTACATAATAATGCTTTTCGGTAATCACCGCTATTTTCCAGCGATGAAACCGCATGGTCGGTGATAAAATAATTTTTCTTGCTCCCGGAATTTGCTGCTTAACAGCTCTTTTAATAAAAGCCTGTTCCCTGAACCTAGAGATATAATAGAGCACGAGTATCCCGTAAATTGAGAGAAATAAATAGCCGGGAGGAAATCCATACCCCCACAATATCAAGCCGGCAACATGGATTCCAAAAATGAACGGGTCAAATGTATTGATGACCCCTAGAGCTACCCAATTGGAAGAAATGGGCCTTAGCGCCTGTGTTCCATAGGCATTGAAGATATCGACAAAAACATGAAGAAAAACGGCTAAAAAGGTCCAAAGCCAAAGATGAAGATAATTTGCTTCAGGCATGAAGGCGAAAATTGCACCGCTGATAATCAGGGGCCAAAGTAAAACAGCGGGAATAGAATGTGTAATTCCACGGTGATTTCGTATATATACAGCGTTATTTCGTAATTTTAAAACGGTATCAATGTCAGGAGCTTGTGATCCTAATATCGTACCTGCAATGACTGCACTTGCAGTAACCGGACTTTGCGCAATAACAGGATCTAATGTGGCAAGTCCTCCAAGAGCAATTCCCATGACAAAATGAGTACCTGTATCCAAAAGTCTAACCTCCCTGCCACAATTTGAAAAAAAGATCTTCCCTATCCATAATCATACCGTATTTATATATTATCAATCAAATGAATATATTTTTGACTTTTTTATGACCTATTACAATAAAATAAATATGAACATGTTATTAAAAAAAAGAATGCCTATTATATGTATTCCCCATTTTTAATAAAAGTGTAACATCTTTGGAGGAACTGAAGTGAAAGAAATAAATATCCGAACAATAGAAAAAATAAATATCGAGGCGTTTCAAAAAGATTTAGTTTCCTGGTTTCTCGAAGAACAAAGAGAATTGCCGTGGAGGGAAAATAAGGATCCGTACCGTGTATGGGTTTCTGAAATTATGCTTCAGCAAACGCGAGTGGATACAGTCATTCCTTATTTTAACCAGTTTATAGACTGGTTTCCGACTCTTGAGGATTTTGCCAATGCCGATGAAGAAAAAATATTAAAAGCTTGGGAAGGGCTCGGTTACTATTCGCGGGTCAGGAACCTGCATAGTGCTGTACAAGAGGTAAAGGCGTCATATAATGGTGTCGTACCAGATAGTCCCGAGGAAATTTCTAAGCTAAAAGGTGTTGGTCCTTATACAGCTGGAGCGATTCTTAGCATAGCCTATGGCAAGCCGGAGCCAGCTGTGGATGGGAATGTCATGCGTGTGCTATCAAGGATATTAATGATTTATGAAGATATTGCAAAGCCAAAGACGCGAAAAACATTTGAAGCTGCTGTTCGTAAGCTGATTGATCACAACCATACATCTGCTTTCAATCAAGCCTTAATGGAACTGGGGGCTTTAATCTGCACACCTGGTAAGCCTGCCTGTCTACTGTGCCCGGTTCAAAGTCACTGTCTTGCCTTTGAGGCAGGGGTTCAGTCAGAACTACCGGTGAAAATCCAAAAGAAAAAAACGCGTGATGTACCAATCGTGGCTGTGCTATTAACGAATGAAAAAGGTGAATTTTTAATTCACAAGCGAGCATCTGAAGGATTGCTAGCAAACCTTTGGGAATACCCGAACTTCGAAAACCATACATCGCTTCAGCATAAACGGGAATTCTTTGAGAATCGATTTCATGAAATGTACGGTGTAAAACCGGAGATTACAGATCCGCTTGTGAAAATTGAACATGTATTTTCACACCTTGTCTGGAAAGTGGATACGTATATCGGAACAGTCAAAGAAACAATTAGTGAAGCGACGTTAATAGAGAATCAGCTGAAGTGGGTTAGTAAAACGGAGATGGAGGAGTTCGCGTTTCCGGTTTCACACCAAAAAATGATGAAGGCCTATAACGATAAAGAGGGTACCAATTAAGTTATCCGTTTTTTTAATACCATCCACACAACCTAATTAAATAGAAAAAGCAGTGCGTTCCGGATAAGAAAGTACATTGTTTTTTTTATGGTAAAATAAGGTTATGGAGGGCGCATAAATGAAGGTAGTTTTTCAAGCGGTTATTGGTTCAATAATTCTTCATGTGTTTTATTTTGTTAGTACGATGATAGTCGGATCTATAAAAACAAGCCAATATAAACCAGAAATTGAAAACGCATGGGGTCAAGCGGGGACACTTAAAAATGAAGCGGTCTTTGGTAAAGTTATTTCCCCTTCTGTTTACTTGTTATCACTTGTAGGTGTAGCTCTGATTTGCGGAATTATTATTTTTTTCTATAAAAAAATCTTTACGGAGAGATAGTTCTATAAATATGAGAAGCAAGCATAGTCAAAAAGAGGATATCCGCTAAGATACCCTCTCCTTCTCTTTTCAATTGTTTAAAGGTAAATTACTCGTAGCTTGTTTCCGTTCCTTGGGTGTAATTGGCTTCTTGTTTGTTGAGTCCGCCTCTATTTTCAATTTCTTTGACGATTTCGGTATGGATACTCTGTCCTTCTTGGTTTAAATAAGGTACCATTTGTTGAAGAGAGTGATGAAAATAGGCAAGCTCACTATTTTCCCAATCCGATTTTTTCATCATCGACAACTCTGTCATATCACGTCCAACATACATAATAGTAACACTCCTTTTTTAAAGTGATGGGTGTTTACTCAGAAAGGATGAATAAACAAATGGAACAAAAAGTAGCGCTCGTTACAGGAAGCAGTAAAGGTCTAGGAAGAAGCACAGCATTAAAACTTGCAGAGGAAGGATACGACCTCGTTATTAATTATGCCCGGAGCAAGTCAAAAGCATTAGAGGTAGCTGCTGAAATTGAAGCATTGGGGCGTAAAGCCCTTGTAGTAAAGGCAAATGTCGGAGACGTTGCAAAAGTAAAAAGTATGTTTGAGGAAATCGATGCGTATTATGGACGTTTGGATATCTTCATCAATAATGCTGCATCAGGTGTGCAGCGCCCGTTAATGGAGCTTGAAGAATCCCATTGGAACTGGACAATGGATATCAATACAAAAGCCCTGCTTTTCTGTGCCCAGGAAGCGGCGAAATTGATGGAAAGAAATGGTGGAGGTAAAATTGTCAGTATCAGTTCACTTGGTTCCATCCGCTATTTGAAAAATTACACGGCTGTCGGAGTATCGAAAGCGGCGCTTGAAGCACTGACAAGATATTTAGCTGTTGAACTCGCCTCAATGAATATCTGTGTCAATGCCGTTTCAGGCGGTGTGATTGATACGGATGCGCTAAAGTCTTTCCCGAACCGGGATGAAATGCTTGCTGAAGCAGCTGAACAGACTCCAGCAGGACGGATGGTTGAGGTAGAAGATATGGTGAACACCATTCTATTTTTAATATCGGATGGAGCAAGTATGATTCGAGGACAAACCGTTATTGTCGATGGAGGAATTTCTTTACTTGTTTAAAATATAACTGGTAAAATTTAAATGTTTTTAGCCGGATAACACTCCATGAGATTGGTTATCTTATATTTGTGGAGGTGATATTAATGGCTAACAACAATAAATCACAAGCAGGTACAGACGTACAACAAGTGAGACAACAAAACGCGCAATCTCAGCAAGGTCAAGGTCAAGGTCAAGGCCAATTCGGTACTGAGTTTGCAAGTGAAACAAACGTGCAACAAGTGAAACAACAAAACGCGCAATCTCAGCAAGGTCAAGGTCAAGGCCAATACGGTACTGAGTTTGCAAGCGAAACAAACGTACAACAAGTGAAACAACAAAACCAAAAATCTCAAAGCAAAAAAAGCCAAGGCTAATTGCTGATACGAAAAGGCATCCTTCTATTGAAGGGTGTCTTTTAATTTTTTGTCTGCATTCGACAAATGTTTCGCAACGTTTACATTTTAAGTCAAAGGAGATATCAGATAAAAATAGAATATACATATTAAAGAATAAATACAGATTAGGATGGTGCAATCATGGAGCAATTTAATCAGCTTATAAACAATCAGTTGAAAACGATGGAAAAGCTTTTACTTTTACAATCTGAAATCGAAAGATGCCAAGATATAGAGAAGCAACTCCTTGATCTGCAAGAGGAGGGTGAAGCAGTTACCATTCAGGAAGAGATTCAACTTAAGAAGCAAGAATTAAAATGTATCCATGATATGTTCGAAAGGCAAACAGAAGAGGTCATTCGTTATTTTCAGCAAGGACAGGCTGCAGTACAATAAATAATTGGCTAATTTCTAAGTAGAAATGAGTGGAAGGTCAGATTTTTTTGGCTTATTTTCACATTTTTACTGGGGGATTAGCCACTTTTGTTTTAAATTTATGAATAAATCGCTATAATATAGGAATATAGGGTAAATGGAAAAAAGTATATATTTTAAATACACACAACAACTGCAAACGGAATAGGGCACAGTACGCTGTAAGGGTGTCTATAGAAAGTAGGGAGAGATAAATGGGGATTGTTCCTGCCGAAGGAGGAAAAATCCAAATTCATAGCTATAAACATAATGGACATATCCATCGTATCTGGGAAGAGACAACCGTTTTAAAAGGAACCCAAAATCTGGTGATAGCAGCAAATGACCGTACTATGGTGACGGAATCAGATGGAAGGACATGGATTACAAGAGAGCCGGCGATTTGCTATTTTCATTCAAAGTATTGGTTTAATGTTATTGGTATGTTGAGAGAGGACGGGGTTTATTATTATTGCAACATCAGTTCTCCGTTCACATACGATCCAGGAGCATTGAAATACATTGATTATGACCTGGATATCAAAGTATTCCCAGATATGACGTTTAATTTGCTGGATGAGGATGAATATGAAAGGCATCGGAAAGAGATGAATTATCCTGATGCTATCGATCAAATATTAAAACAGAACGTAGATTATTTAATTTATATGATACGCCAGCGAAAAGGACCATTCTCCGCAGAATTTATTGATAGTTGGTATGAACGCTTTTTAACTTATCGATAATAGTAAAAAGGCCTGCTGCTTATCTAGCAGGCTTTTTTTCTATTCTCGATAAAGACAGATTTTACATGTTATTTCTCTTATTTTTCTAGAAGAAAGCACTATTCTTTTAACTGTTGTGGTATTAAAGTAAACTTACGAGATGTTGAAATGAGTCCCGTTTATAGAAAGACCCTGGATAATATGTAGTTGAAAAGAATATTTTGGAACTATTCATTAAATATTTGGAAGAGAATGTGAGTATGTGAAAGACTAATACTAGCTTAATTTTTCGAAAAGGAAAATATAACTGAAAGTGTATCTTTAGAATCTTTTACACGGTATTATACTGTATTAACTAATACTAGCATTACTATCTATAGCTAATGAACCGTCTTCAAAGTTATTAGGAGAAATGGAGGAGTCCTGTGGGGAGCATTAAGAGATATTTACAATTTGTTAAGCCATATAAATGGCAAATTATCGGGACGATATTGATTGGCCTATTAAAGTTCGCGATTCCACTGTTGATTCCATTGCTTAGCAAGTATATTGTGGATGACATCATCAATGGTGACCTGTCTACTGATATGAAATCCGAACGCCTTTTATGGGTTATGGGCATCATGATTTTTATCTTTGTAGCGGTAAGACCGCCCATTGAGTATTACCGGCAGTATTTTGCTCAATGGACAGGAACAAAAATCTTATATGATATCCGTAATGATTTATTTACTCATGTACAAAAACTGAGCTTTAAATATTATTCCAACACAAGAGTGGGCGAGGTCATCTCAAGGATGATCACGGATGTGGAACAAACAAAGAACTTTGTTATCACCGGTTTGATGAATCTCTGGCTAGATATCGCTACAATTATTATTGTAATAGTGGTTATGTTCACGATGGACGTAAAGCTAACCATTGTATCCATCATAATGCTGCCATTCTACGCTTTTTCAATCAAACATTTTTTTGGAAAGCTCAGAACCTATACAAGGGTTAGGTCTCAAGCGTTGGCGGATGTGCAGAGTCATCTTCATGAACGTGTTTCAGGCATGTCGGTTATAAAAAGCTTTGCGATTGAAGATCGTGAGCAGGAACTGTTTGCGAAGCAAAATAAAAATTTCCTGGATAAGGCACTGAAACATACGAGTTGGAATGCTAAGTCATTTGCTGTCGTCAATACAATTACAGATATTGCACCCTTACTAGTGATTGGCTTTGCGGGTTATCAAGTCATCAATGAGCAGTTGACGCTAGGTACTATGGTAGCCTTCGTCGGTTTCATAGACAGGCTTTATAATCCTCTTAGACGATTAGTTAACTCTTCGACTACAATGACACAAACATTGGCGTCTATGGACCGGGTTTTTGAATTTGTGGATGAGAAATATGATATTGATGATGAACCTGGTTCAAAAGAGCTGAAGCAGGTAGACGGCCGAATTACGTTTCAGGATGTGTCATTTGCTTATGATGAGAAAGAGGCACCTGTTTTAAAACATATCAACCTGGATGTGAAACCGGGTGAAACCATTGCACTTGTTGGAATGAGTGGTGGAGGGAAATCCTCAATCGTCAGTTTAATTTCCCGATTCTATGATGTAACAGAGGGAAGCGTATTACTGGATGGTACGGATATCCGGAAATATAAAGTCCGCAGCCTGAGAGACAAAATCGGAATGGTGCTTCAGGATAATATCTTATTTAGTGAATCGGTTAAGGCCAATATCCTAATGGGACGGCCTGAGGCAAGTGATGAAGAAGTTTTTGCTGCGGCAAAAGCGGCGAATGCTCATGACTTCATTACGTCTTTAAAAGATGGCTACGAAACAAAAGTAGGCGAGCGGGGTGTGAAATTATCCGGAGGCCAAAAGCAACGGGTTACTATTGCGAGGGTATTTTTGAAAAACCCGCCAATCCTTGTGTTGGATGAAGCAACTTCTGCATTAGATTTAGAGAGTGAACATTACATCCAAGAAGCGCTTGATATATTGGCGAAAAAACGGACTACGATCATTGTGGCACACCGCTTATCAACCATTACCCATGCCGATCGGATTGTTCATATCGATAATGGGGAAATTACCGAAATCGGAACACATGAAGAACTCATGAAAAAACAAGGGCATTACTATAACCTATTTCAAGTGCAACAATTGGATGCTTAAGGAAAATAGAATATAGAGAATCCTAAGTAATTATAACTGATTCAAATAGAAGAGCAGACCAGTTCGCAGTAGTGAAATGGTCTCTTTTTTTATTTGAAAACTATACCAATAAGTGTAATGCACCCAAATTGTTAAAGTTCGATAATATTCCTGATGTAATTTGCATACTAAAAGAGCATCGAAAATTCGATGCTCTTTTAGTTGAATTTTCAGCTGTGTTAAATGTGAAAAGTAAAACTAAAAACAAGTAATTTCCCCTTCAATACTTCGAGTTAAAAGAACCTGTTATTTTCATTAGGATACTCTTTTTTCTTGCGAAGTTCTTTTACTATTAGGAAGAAATTTGGGGAGATGCTTCATCCCTTCAGGTAAGGCAATTCCGATAATAATCATGAACATTCCGAACCACTGCAGGGACGTAACTTGTTCATTTAGGAAGATAACCGAAACGACCATTGCTGATGGCAATTCTGCCGCACAAAGAATTGTCCCAAGCCCGACACCAACTTTCGGCATACTGACAGCAAAGAAAAAGAAAGGAACAAGAACACCCAACGTGCCAAGCAATAGACCATAATACCATAGGTTTGTTTGAACAAGATTTGTTACAAGTGTGACAGGGTTAGTAGTAAATACAGCAGTGAGCATCGCCCCTGTTGCAATGAAAAACAACCGCTTCATGGAAGATTCCCCAACGGCGAACTGAGAGTTACAATACATATAAAGAGCAAAAAGTAACGCCGATAAAAGGCCAAACAATACTCCTTTTAAACTAAGTGCAGAGAGAGGCTGGCCAAAAATTGCTCCTGCTAATAACGTACCGATAAATAGAACAAAAATGGCAATGAGTTTATTTTTATCAGGCCGTCTTTTATTTAGAAAGCTTTCGATTAGAACGCCGATCCAGGTAAACTGAAATAAAAATACCACGGCAATCGAAGCTGGAAGCTCTGATACTGAGACGGCATACGCTTTCCCGACAAAAGTGGACATCATACCTGTGAATAAAAGTAATCCGGCACTTTTCCATGAAACTTTATATTTAAACGAAAAAAGAAATAAAACAGAGACAATCAGCCAACCGACTAGGTATTGACTTCCGACTAATTCTCCGGAAGAATGGCCGTCCATGAATCCGAACTTAATCATTGTGGATAATGTGCCGTATGAAATGGAGCCGATTAAAACCATTATGGAATACTTCAATAGTTGCATATTTTTCACCCCTAAAAAAATAAAAATCGCCACCTGCCTAAAGGGCAAGTGACGAACGAAAAAAGGAAATCCTTTTAAAATTCCGTCTCTCAACAAAAGCTGAGTTTAAAAATGATTGTGTTGCATTACCTTAGCTTAAAGTCTCTGTGAATAATTGTCAACCAGAAAAAAAAGTAAAGCAAACTCGTTGATTGGGAATCTGAAGGCGACAACAGACCTTCAGATTCCCTTAAACTCTGAATTATAAAATAAGATCCCCTCAATGGCCTAACGCCAATAAGGGGATCTTATTTTATTTGCCATGTTGCTGAAAATCCTCTAATGTACCGCGATATTCTTTATCCTTCATTTTGCGAACGGTTGGATTGTTTTCTTCAGATGAATCATCGTTTGAGTGCAGTTGATTGTGAAGATTAGAAAGCGCCAAACGATAATCATCATCCTTCATTTTCAGTTCATCCCTGTCCTTTTGGACAATGATTTCGGTACTAAAGTCAACTTCTGGGGGAAAAGCGGACTCACCTAAAGAGTGCTCTTCCTCAACGACCGGGTTCTCATCAGGGGATAACGCTTTGATATTAAATGTAATTAAACCCGTAACCGCTAAAATGGCAACGATAATAATTAGAATTATGCCCATTGAATCAAGCCTCCTAGAGCTCGTTTATGAATGATCGAGTGACATGGGCTACCCGTTTTCCTAATGCTTCTCCAAGCTGGAAGTCATTAGTGGTGATGCTCTCATCCACGCCGGGTGGGCAGCTGATTCCCACACCATAATAAGACCCGTATAATGCGTTTTCAAGAACAGTACCAGGTAAACCGACAATGATCATCCCCTGATGAAGCATCGGAGTAATCAAGTTTAGCATCGTAGCTTCTAGCCCGCCATGTAAGGTAGCTGTTGTACAGAATACAGCCCCGATTTTATTGATCAGTGTACCTTCCGCCCATAGATAGCCGAGTTTATCAATCCAGGTTTTCAGACCTGAACTGATGGTTCCGAAATGTCCGGGACAGCCCCAAATGATGGCGTCCATTTCCGGAAGCTTATAAACATCGGCCTCGTTTACATGATCAATTAGTACTTCAGCTCCAGGAATCTTAGCGGCTCCATGAGCGATTGCTTCGGCTAGAGCCTTCGTGTGGCTGCCTTCGCTGTCATATACAACATAGATCTTCATTCTTATCCCCCCGTTTGGTTAAACTGATTTTTTTACTGGTGAAGGCAATAAAGGTACATCATTTTTCTCTTGTTTAGATTGTTTAAAAGCTTTGTCCTTCCGAACGTCACGCAAAAACAGTGAGAGAACAATGCCGGCAACTGCAAAGCCTGTTGCCCAAAAGAAAGCATCATTGATTCCCATTACGTTTGCTTGACCTTGGATTTGAGCGGAAATCAGAGACATTGCGGTTTCTTGTGCCTGCTCACTAGTTTGATTCATGGAACTCATGATGGATTGAACAATTGATTGGAAATTTTGCACAAAGCCAGGGTCACTAACACTCATATCCGTTCCTAAAGTAGTGCCATGAAAAGAAGCACGAGTTGTATATATGGTCGTAACAAAGCTTGTTCCAATGGCCCCGGTTACTTGTTTCAATGTATTGCTCATCGCAGTACCATGTGTATTCAGATGCTTTGGAAGCTGATTCATCCCAGCCGTCATGATTGGCATCATCAGTAAAGACATTCCAAGAGAACGAATGGCATAGAAGATAACCAAAGTTGAAAAGGTCGTTTCCGTAGTCAGGTTTGCGAATTCATAGGTTGTGATTGCTGTAATTACCAAACCAACAAGTGCTAATGGACGAGGGCCGACTTTGTCAAATAAAGCTCCTGAAACAGGAGACATCACCATCATCACAAGTGCTCCCGGTAACATCAATAAACCAGATTGAACAGGTGTGAAACCCCTTAGCGTTTGTAAATAAATCGGCAATAAGAAAATACCGGTAAACATTGCCACTGTAACGATGGCAGAAATAATATTTGATAAAACGAACATATCGTACTTAAACACACGGAAATCGAGCATCGGTGTATCCGATTGTAGCTGTTGAACTACAAATAGGGTAAGAAGGATAACCCCAACGATGATGGTTCCTAGAACGATAACGTCTGACCAGCCTTTTGAACCTGCTTCACTGACACCATATAGTAGGGATGCTACACCTATCAGAGATAAGGATGCACCTAATAAATCCAATTTGATTTTCTTGGGTTCTGCCACATTGCGCATATTAAAAAAGGCTAACGTCATGATAATTATGCCTAATGGCACCATTGCATAGAACATGACTCTCCAGCTATATTCCTGTATGACCCAACCAGATAAAGTTGGACCGATGGCAGGGGCAAACATGATAGCGAGGCCAAAGATTCCCATTCCTTTCCCACGCATTTCTGGAGGGAAGACAAAAAGAATGATCGTCATGACTAATGGCTGTAATATCCCCCCACCAGCTGCCTGAATTAACCGGCCGGTAAGAATAACTGGGAAATTTGGTGCAATGCCACAGATGAGAGTTCCGACTGTGAATAAAAACATGGCAGCGAGGAATAAGACGCGCGTACCAAAACGCTCAATTAAAAAAGCGGACAAAGGAATCAATGCCCCATTAACGAGCATGAAACCAGTGGATAACCATTGAATCGTAGTTGCCGCGACATTGAATTCAGCCATCATTCTCGGCATCGCGACACTTAGCAAGGTTTGATTCAAGATGACCATGAACAAGCCAAGCATTAAGATGATTAACATGGGAGCATATTGTTTCATTCCTTTGTTTTCATTTACTGAGATTGTTTGAGGAGCCATTTAAGCCAACCTCCTTTCTGTAAAACTGTGTTGGCAAAATTATTTTGTTGATATCTTCACTTCGGCGTTCATGCCTGGTAATACTTTATCGGAAGGAGCTTTAATAGAAATTCTAACTGGAACCTTTTGAGTTACTTTTGTATAGTTTCCGCTACTATTTTGGTTACCCATCACTGAAAAGACTGATGTGGTTGCGTAACCGATTTGTTCTAATGTACCCTCGAAAACCGTATCGGGATCTCCATCGATGATAATATCGACGCTATCACCCTTTTCAATATTTTTTAGTTTATTTTCTTCAATATTAGCGGTTATCGATAAGTCCTCCATATTAATGGTCTGTGCGAGAGTTTGACCTGCTTGGACAAGCTGATCCTCTAATACCTGTGTTTTAACAACTGTACCGGGGGCTGAAGTTTTTACAGTTTGTTCTCCTTCTACCGTTGAAACTTTAGCCACTTTATTTTCTTTACTCACAATGTCGCCTTCTTTTAGGTCCCAACCTGTTAGTTTTCCAGAAGCAGGAGCTACGATCGTATATAAATCTCCTGTAACTTTTGCTTCATCTGTTTTGATGAAATTCGTGCTTTCATAATAGTAATAAGCCCCTCCGCCTACAACTGCCAAAATAACCACTAATCCAATGACATTGATTAAAATTAAACGTCCTTTATTCACGTGTTCTTCGCCTCCAAGAATTATTGATAATGATTCAATTGAATGGCTATAAAAAATCGCCACACGATTTGTTGCAGATCCTTCTATAAAAAACTAACTTGACCTAGTTAACACCTGCCCTCTATGTCTAATGTTTATTAGTTAACTTTAATAAATATTAATTTTTATAAGTATTAATATTATTAAATAAAAAGTTTACCAGTTTAATTAATTTTTGTCATGTAATATATTCGGAGTTGCTGATGGTAAATAAACCCTAATGGGAAGGAGAGGAAGTGCTGTGGCTTTAATGATAAAGATGAGTAGATTTGACAATACATAATCATTTATTTAAATTTAAGATAGGATTGTCCTATATAAGGAGTGAGAAGGCTGGATTTTAAATGGGAAGTAACCAATAGTATAGAAATGCAGATTTTTCGGATCAGGAAAAAACTTCGGAACATCGTTGTCAAAAATCTTCAGCCCTTTGGATTGACATCGCCTCAATTTTTCATATTGATGATATTAAAAAGAGAAGGGTCAATTAAATCAACTCAACTGGCTGACTTTTTGACGGTGAAGCCGAGTGCGATTACTGTCTTTGTAGATAAATTGGTCGAAATGGATTATGTGAGACGGGCGCCTTCGGATAAAGATCGCAGAGTCATTAACCTTGAATTAAAAAAGGGCGGAGAAGAAATTTTGGGTAAAGTACTTGCGGAGCATAACCAATTAATGGGTAAGAACTTTAATACATTCTCTGAGGATGAGATGCAGGATTTATTAATGAAATTGGATAGGATTGAAAAGGCAGCAGATCAACACCTTTTGGAAGATTGAATAAGTATATAATAAATGGTGAAAATAAAAAAAGACGGTTCCGATGAACCGTCCCAGCCTGTAGACAAACTCGATAATAATTGAGTTTGTCTACAGTTTTTTTAGGTTTTTAAAATTTGACCGTTGATTGGAACGTAGGGCACTCGCTTTCCGCGGGCGGTCCGGGAGCCTCCTCGGCGCCATTGCGCCTGCCGGGTCTCCCTTGGACACGCTTTTCCCGCAGGAGTCTCGTACCTTCCGTTCCAATCATCCATCATCAAGATGTAAAACCTATATATGCGAAACGTAAAGAAACGATTGAGCGTGTATTCGCAGATGCAAAAGAAAAGCATGGCATGCGTTGGACTACTTTAAGGGGACTTGAAAATTGTCGATGCAGGAGATGCTTACTTTCGCTGCCATTAATTTAAAGAAGATGGCCAATTGGACATGGCAAGGTCCAAAATGGCCTAACAGAGTGGGCCAAAATTCAAAGGGAATTTCAAAAGGGGTTCGGAATTTTTTAATTCCGAACCCCTTTTGTCTACAAACTGAGACGGTTCCGATGAACAGTCCTTATTATTAATCTTCTTCATATTGGACAGAGATTTCATTATCATCCTTATGGAAGGACTGGAAGCTGACAATCAGCTTTTCAAGATGTTCCAATTGTTCGTCATACTCAATGACGGATGAAATCAATGGTACAAGGCGGGCCGAAAGATGGCCCAAGTTATCATGCATTTCGTCCACTTGATTTTGCTGTTCAAAAAAGTGAGCAAGAAGCTCTTTACGACTTAAGCAATCCTGATCCCAATCTTCAATTTCCTCAATGGCTTTAATTTTTTCGATATGCAGTAATATCAGCTGTTCATGCTTACGAATTAGGGAATCAAGCTGCTGTAAGATACTCCGTTGGAAATCTTCAGGCATTTGATAAAATTCATTCTCGAATTTATGAATTCTCTTCAAAGTTTCAAACGCTTTTTTTGTGGTGATAATCATTTGCCGATATACAACTAGCTTCCTGGCTTTAGCAACACTGTTCTTTTTGAAATATTCACGTTCCTCTTTGTACATAGAATAAATATGTTCTAGATCAAGTAACTCTTCTTTTAACCTGCTGATGTCTTTTTTCAATAATGTGTGTTCAGTAGCATGTCTTGTGCTAATTCGAATCCATTTTAAAATATCTTCCGTCACATCAGTTATGCGTGTATAAAGCTTTGCTTCATACTTAGGTGGGAGAAAAACAAGATTGACGATAAAAGAAGAGACAATCCCCAGTAAAACAGATGAGAGACGAATAAAGGCAAAGTTTAGAAATTCACCTTGCTGACTTTCCATGATGGCAATAACCGTCACGATAGAAAGTACAATCGTTTTATCCATTTTTAATTTTAAATTGATGGTTATGACGACCATCACGGCCAGGCCGATAAAAAAAATGTCATTTCCGAATAACAATACGAAGGAAACGGCCACCAATGCCCCGATTATATTTCCTTGTACTTGTTCCAATACCGTTTGATAAGAACGATAAATGGTCGGCTGTATTGCAAAAATTGCAGCAATCCCAGAAAGGCCAGGAGCAGGTAGATTAAGTAGTTCCGAAAGATAAAGAGCTAAAACTATCGCTATTCCTGTTTTGAGAATGCGGGCACCAAACTTCATATATAGGTTAATCCTTTCTTTGAAATGTAATAGGTTATTTTAACAAAGGCTCTATTTATATATAGACTATTGCTTAAAGTTGTATTCTAACTTATTTGTTAGTACTTTACACTAAAATATGAGGAAGTAAACAAAAAGTAATATACAGGAATTTCCTTGAAGTTACAATAGGTAATTTTAAGTCTAATATATAAAGAAAATAGAGGCAATTTATCATCGTGTAATTACCTCAATATGTCTTTCTCTTCAGGCATTTATACTATTGGAAAAAGCTGATGCTCAAAATTAAAGAGCATCAGCTTTTTCGATAATATTAAGACTTAAGCTGCCAAGTATCTTTCAAGTGAGAACTCTTTATTACTCAGTGGATACAGCTGGATCCGCTTGTTCTTTAACAGGAACAACTTGAAGGAAATGTTTACTAGGGTGTTGAAGCAAAGTCTCTAGAGAAGTTGCTTCTTCTGTTTGGCCTTGATCTTTTAACAGAGACACGTATTTTCCAAGAAGTTCAGTCACGTCTTGAAGACCTTTTTTAGAAAGCGACTCAATTGAAATTTCCGCTCCTTTTGCAACCCGCTTTTGAATAACTTCTTTGGTTAATCCAGCTTCAGGTTGCTGACGTAAATAAACGACACCGCCGGTCATCCCTGCACAGATCCATGGCCCTGGATCACCTAGAACCAATCCTCTTCCATTTGTCATATATTCAAAAGCAAATCCCTTAATATTGGAAGTTACCGCAATATTTCCAGTTTCCTTTGCTGGAATGGGTTGCTTCAGTAGTCCGCCAATGATCATATCAGCTCCGGAAAGCCGGATTCCTGCCCTGGCATCGGCATCGCCTTGGGCAATAAGGAGACCGTGCTGTGCACCATATCCGAAGCCTTTACCGACAGATCCATTGAAAAACTTTCCATCTTTTCCGGGAGATTTAAAGATGGCGATATTTCCACCAATCGATGTTTTACCAATTCCATCCTGGGCGCCACCATTTACGCTAATCGAGATTCCCTCGGTATTGTATGCCCCAAGTCCATTACCTGGAATCGAACCATCCTGATAGGATAGGTGAACAGGAGGAAGCTTTTTGTATGATCCATCCAGCCGGCCTCGGACCCGGTGGCAGGAGACTCGGCTACCGAGTACACGCTGCTCGGAGGTGATCGAGCTATAGTTGCGGGATTGCTGAAGCTCTTCGACATGTGAATCCAGGTATTCAGCCCCTACAGCTACCTGCATGGAACCCTCGTTCAAATACGCCGCAGTTTCTTTATTAGAGAATGGCGTTATATCAAGGTTTTTTAATAAATAAGTTAAATCCAGGATTTGTTGACCTTTAGCTTGCTGAAGCAAATCAGAGCGACCAACAATATCTTGAAGATTCTTCACACCAAGAGATCCGGTCAGCGCTTTAAGTTCTTTGGCAAATGCAGTGAACATATTCGTTAATCCTTGAACCGCTAAATCAAATTTTCGAGGAACAAAGCGGCGCAGCCCATGTTCTTTTGCTTGTGCTTCCGATTCGATTTGAGTGGCGATGCCGACATGGCATGTATCAAGGTGACAGCCACGGCAAGTTGTACAGCCAACTGCAATCATCGAAAGGGTTCCAAAGCCGACACGGTTTGCCCCAAGCAACATCAATTTTAATATATCCATCGAGCTTTTTAACCCGCCATCAGCCCAAATTTCAATGTTTTGACGAATTCCAGACTCAAGGAGCGCGTTATGTGCCGCCTTCACACCTATCTCAACTGGAAGACCAACATGTTCGAGGGCATGAATCCGAGCGGCACCTGTTCCGCCATCAAAACCAGAAAGCGTGATGATATCGGCGCCAGCTTTGGCAACACCGACTGCAATTGTACCAATGTTTGGAACAACTGGTACCTTAACGGCGACTTTGGCTTTGTCATTTGCCGTTTTTAACTCATGAATCATTTGCGCCAAATCTTCAATAGAGTATATATCATGGTTATTGGAAGGGGAGATTAAGTCAGAACCAATGGTTGCATTTCGGGCTTCCGCAATTTTCGCGGTAACCTTCGATCCGGGAAGATGTCCGCCCTCACCAGGTTTTGCCCCCTGCCCAATTTTAATTTCTAATAGATTAGAAGAGTTTAAGAGCTCTGCGTTAACACCGAAACGGCCTGAAGCAATCTGCTGTCCGCGGGATTTCGGGTACTTGCCCAGCATATCCTTAATTTCTCCACCTTCACCATTCATACTAATCATACCTAACCGTTCGGCAGCTTCTGCGTACGCCCGGAAAGCTATCTCATTTTGTGATCCAAAGGACATAGAGGCAATGACAAATGGCAGCTCCTGTTCGCCGATAGAAAGACTGACTTCTTCGGATGGGACAGATATATCGGAAGCTTTTAAGGATGTTAAATGACGAATCGTTGTCGGATTGGACTCTTCTTGTTCAGTAATTTTTTCGCGATAAGCGTCATAGTCCCCGGTTGAAGCAATTTCTCCAATAGATTTCCAAATCCTTGGGAATAAATGGAAGGTTTTACCCATCCGTTCTTTTTCATTATCGTAATCTACCGCACGCTGGATGGCGTCGGCTTTGATTCTGTCAAAGTTATAGTCTAAATCATTTGAACCAAAGAAGTTAGCGATATTTAAATAATTGGCAATCTCCTCATGCAACCCGATGCTTGAGAAAAGTCGTCCATAGCCGCGTAGTTCATGAATGCCGATGGTGGAGATTACTTTCTCAAGTCCTTTTGTCAATGAGTTATATAGATTGGTAACACCCTTAAGATCATCAGAAGATAAGGATAGGAACATGAAATACGGACTGATTAAGTTTGCTCCAAGTCCATAAGAAACAATGATATCATGCAGAGATCTTAGCGATGCAGAACGTAAAAGAATGGAACAATCCCTACGTTTACCTGTATTGACTAATGCTTGATCGACTGCTGAAGTGACAAGGTGTGGATCAAGCCAAAGATTTCCGTTTTGGTGGGCGAGGGCATCATCCAAAACGAGCAGAGTTTTTCCTTCATCGATTGCTTTAACCGCTTCATCGGTAATTCTGGTTAATGCATCCGGAATACTTTCATCCTCTGTAAAAGTGCTTGAAATAAAATGTACTAGTTTTTGATCTTGATTATATTTAACGAATTGATCGTAGCTTGGCTGCGAAACAATAGATGAGCATTCATAACCTGTTAACCCTTCAATTAGTAAAGGAGTTAGAAGCTCCGTAACTTTCCCCGCCTTTTTGGCTTCAAATAAAGAAGGCCGTTTCCCAATGATGGTTCTTGTTGAGAAGTGCTCGGTTTCCCGATCCCGGTCGATCGCTGGGTTGGTTACAACAGCGACACTTTCCTTAATGAAATCTGAAATATTGGTCCGCTGAGGATTGAGGGCGGCCAGTGGTGCATCGTGACCTAGTGAACGAATAGGTTCAGCTCCTTTTTCGGCCATCTGTTCGACTAATTGAACATGCTCTCTTTCCCAGCCAAAGGCTTTATATTGACCGTTATGAATGGCTTGTGTGTTTGTCATGGAGACCACTTTTTCAAAAATCTGTGGCTGTAAGCGGACTAGGTCATTGTAAAGAACAAAACGATTATTGAAAAGTTCAAATACCTTATCCTGGAAATCTTTGTAATTGTACAATTCAATAGAATCACCGTTCCATTTCAAGCCGACTTTTTCCCCTGGACCCAATGGTTTTGGATCTCCTGTATATTCATTAGAAGAAATGATACCTGGTTCAGAAGTGAACATATAGGAAGTTTCCGTTTCAATATTCCAAAGTGGACGCAAGCCTAGAGAGTCGACAGAGAAAACTGCTTCGTCGCCAAAACGGGAGATAATTCCAGCAGGACCTTGTGCAAAATGTCCCCATGCTTCTCGTAAATACGTATATAGGTTTTGTAAGTGTTCAGGGTATTCCTTGATTTCATTAATAATTGGAGGGAAAACAAGATCGATCGCCTCAAACAAAGAGTAGCCATGACGACAGATAAATGTTTCGATTGTTTTGTTTAAGTCCTGGGAGTCACTCCCGTCTTTTGCGATCGGAACACCAATCATTTTTGCTTCATCACGCAATTTGGCAATAGTATTGATTTCGCCGTTATGTCCAAGCACACTGAAGGGCTGGACCCTGAAAAAGCTTGATAGAGTATTAGTTGAAAAACGATTGTGTCCTAGGGTCATAGTGGAAGCGGCTAAAGGGTCAGCAAGATCATGGTAATAGGCAGGAAGCGTATCTCCGGCCCCCATTACTTTGTAGACCGCATGATACTGGCTTAGAGAAGCAACATGGATAAAATCACTTTTTTCGATGTCGGAAGTTAGTTCAAAAAGAGCATTGGAAAGCTCCTGGTGGTTTTCGATTGTGGATGAACAGGCAAATTGCCAGAACACTGGGTCTTCTTGAATGGCAATCGGCCCTAATGCTTCAGAAAGGTATGCTTTATCTGTTTCGAAGATCAAGGAAAGCCCGTGTTGAAGGAGTTTCTCTTTGACTTGGATTTTCAAATCATTTGCTTCTGTTTTATTGCTTAAAAATAAGTGGCCGACTATGAAGGCATCTTGATCGACGATGCTGGAATCGATATTTTCCGCTTCAAGCTTCTTTTTCCAGAGAGCCCTAGGAATATCAATATGAATACCGGCGCCATCTCCTTCACCATTAATAAAGCCGCAGCGATGGTTCATTTTAACCAAAGCGTCGATACAGGCAAAGATATTTTCATTGGTTGGGATTTTCTTTTTTTCAATGCAGGAAACAATTCCGCAGGCATCATGTTCTTCTCTGTAAAATTCTTTAAATGAAGCAGGTGTCCATTGTTGAGTCATATGTTTGGCGTGAATAAGGTTTTCCCTTATTTTCTGCCTTTCACCTCCTGTAGCATTTGATTTAACGAGGATAATATTAGTAAACTTAAACAAACGTTTAAGTTATTAATTGATTGAAAGAAATTGTATATAAATGTATTGATATCATATCATTTAAATATTCAGAAATCAATTTTTTATACAATAGATTGGATGAGAGGCAGAGTGTCAATTTTGTGAAAAAATGCTTTAAAGGCCAATTTCAATGATTTATTTAAAGGAAATAAGAAACCTCCAAGAATGATGTGCATCTTGGAGGTGTATAAAAATTGCATAATTATGCTTTTTTATTTCTTATATTAGGTTTTTGAATGCATGTTCAACCGCTTTTAGAGTATAAGCGATATCATCATCTGTGTGAGCTATTGTCAAGAACCAAGCTTCATATTTTGACGGTGCCAAATTGATGCCTTGGTGAAGCATAAGCTTGAAAAACTTACCGAACATTTCGCCATCCGTGTTTTCTGCCTGCTCATAATTTTCAATTTTTTCTGTTGTGAAGTAGATGGTTAAAGCCCCTTTAAGGCGGTTAGTAGTGATAGGGACATTATATTGGCGAGCTGCTTTTAGGATACCTTCTTCGAGGATTTTTCCTAAGCGATCAAGCTCATCGTATAGACCTTCTTCTTTTAGAACTTCTAAGCATGCAATCCCAGAAAGCATGGAAGCTGGATTACCTGCCATCGTTCCTGCTTGGTAGGCAGGTCCGAGCGGTGCTACAGTTTCCATGATTTCTTTTTTACCGCCATAAGCGCCGATCGGAAGGCCTCCACCGATGATTTTTCCAAGGGCAGTCAGGTCAGGCTGAATTCCCAAAAGGTCCTGTGCTCCACCGTACATAAAACGGAAAGCGGTGATGACTTCATCAAAAATAACGAGTGAACCGGCTTCATGAGATAGAGAGATGACATCTTCTAAGAAGCCTGGGTTTGGCTCGACGATTCCAAAGTTGCCGACAATCGGCTCGACTAGGACACCAGCAATCTCGTTGCCCCATTTGTTAAGCGCTTCTTTAAATGGCTCGATATCATTGAAAGGAACCGTGATGACTTCTTGTGCAATACTTTTCGGAACACCAGCAGAGTCCGGTGTTCCAAGCGTAGACGGACCTGAACCTGCAGCTACGAGAACAAGGTCGGAGTGACCATGGTAACAGCCGGCAAACTTAATGATTTTGTCGCGTCCAGTATAAGCGCGGGCCACACGGATGGTGGACATAACAGATTCAGTACCTGAATTGGTGAAGCGGACTTTATCTAGGGATGGAATTGCTTCTTTTAGCATTTTGGCGAACTTGACTTCGTGTTTAGTGGGAGTACCGTATAAAACACCTGTTTCAGCAGCTTTTGTAATCGCCTCTGTGATATGTGGGTGGGCATGGCCAGTGATGATCGGCCCGTATGCCGCTAGATAATCGATATACTTGTTGCCATCGACGTCCCAGAAGTAAGCTCCCTTGGCATGATCCATGGCAACCGGTGAACCGCCGCCTACGGCTTTATAAGAACGAGAAGGGCTGTTAACCCCGCCGACAATATGCTCCAATGCCTCTTTATGTAAAAGCTCTGAATTACTAAAATCCAATCTAAAAACCTCCTAAAAATACAATCATAATCCCCTTAATCATAGCACTTTTCTGGCCAGAAATCTGGGGTGAAAGGTTGGGAAATAGGGTCTGGCCCCTTATAAAAACGCTGAAACCCTAGAAACAGCAGGCTTCTTCGCATTTTATTTTGTTCGGGAAATAGGGTCTGACCCCAAAACATCAGTTATGAAGGATAGGATGTTCAGGATGGTGGTAGGGTTTTCGATGTCAAAGCTTTGGCGTTTGATTTCACCTTGGGCTTGGTAGAAGATAAGGTGGCCGGTTCCTTTTTCTTCATTAATATGCAAGTGGAAGCTTAAGGGGGTATTTTCAATCGATCCGGAGGAATCCCTTTGGACAACTTGGCATAATATTTCGTATTCATCTTCGTAAAGGAAATCATATCGAAGATCGATAACGACCTTTTCGATTTGGGATAGTAATAATTGTTTAATATTCATAGCATACTTGTCTCCTTTATATATGTATCTCATGCAACGCCAAAATTTGCCCTGAAAATAGTCCTTTGCATCTAGGCATTTTTATTGTCTAAAAAGCTGAGGTTGGATAAACTAATTCATTAGGACAAGAGATTACGGAGGAAATAATAGAATGAGTGATGCAATTCAAGTGAAACAGCTGCGGAAGGAATTTAAGTCGGTATCAAGCCGATCTGGTTTAAAAGGAGCCTTTCGCGATTTACTTACAAGAAATTATAAAATTGTTCCTGCTGTTAACGATATTAATTTTACTGTAAAAAAGGGTGAGATGGTAGCTTATATCGGGGAAAATGGTGCAGGGAAATCGACAACGATTAAAATGCTTACAGGTATTTTAGAGCCAACAGCGGGTGAAATTACGGTAAATGGCATGAATCCACATAAAGAACGGGAAAAGTTCACGCAGACAATCGGGGTTGTATTTGGTCAGCGCTCCCAGCTGTGGTGGGATATTGCAGTTCAAGAATCCTTCCGGTTGCTGAAAAAAGTCTATAAAGTATCAGATGAACAATATAACGACCATATGGAACATGTGATCAAGACACTCGATATCGGCCCTTTGCTCGACAAACCGGTACGTAAACTTTCACTTGGTCAGCGGATGCGCTGTGAGCTTGCTGCAGCACTGATTCACAATCCACCGCTGCTGTTCTTAGATGAGCCGACGATTGGCCTTGATGTGCTCGTGAAAATGAAAATTCGCGAGTTTTTGAAAGAAATCAATAAAAAATATAACACGACAATCCTTTTGACTACCCATGACTTAGGAGACATAGAGGCTTTGTGTGAGCGCGTAATCATGCTTGATGAAGGCCAGATTATTTATGATGGGGAACTGCAGAGTTTGAAAGATAATTGGGCGGAGGAAAAACAGGTTCACTTTCAATTTATTGAACCGGTTGAGTTACATGATTTGCAATCCTTACCGCTGCCGTTTACCGCGAACTGGGTATACGATGAAAAACATCAAACTTACATGGCTATGATGAAAGAGGAAAGCGATCATATTTCACAGCTTGTTTCTGCGGTCGTATCACATTTTAAAATCAAGGACGTCAAAATTCATGAAACCTCTATTGAAGAGATTGTTCGTAATATTTATGAAGAAGGCACGGTCTGACTCTCGTACCATTAAGAAACAACGTGTCTGACAAGAAGGGAGAGGACCATGGGGAAATATCTTGCTATGATTCGCATGCGTTTTTTGATGATGCTTGCGTATCGAACGGATTATTATACTGGTATTTTAATTTATAGTATCAATATTGGTGCTTATTATTTCTTATGGAATGCGATATATGGGGATAAAAGCTCCATCGAAGGACTTTCAAGTACGCAGATGACAACCTATGTAGCGGTTGCCTGGATGGCGCGTGCTTTTTATTTTAATAATATTGACCGTGAAATTGCTAATGAAATAAAAGACGGCAAGGTTGCCATCGAAATGATTCGACCTTATAACTATTTAGGCATGAAGACGATGCAAGGGCTGGGAGAGGGAATATTCCGTTTCTTCTTCTTTTCCATTCCAGGTATGCTGCTGGTAGCTTTTATTTTTCCTATCGAATTGCCACATGAACCGGCAACGTGGGGAATATTCGGCATTTCCTTGCTGTTCAGTTTCATCATTAATACACAAATTAACTTATTAACGGGAATCACTACATTTTTCTTATATAACAACGCAGGGCTAATCCGGGCAAAAAGGGTCATCATTGATTTATTTTCCGGGCTGTTGCTACCAATCAGTTTTTACCCAATATGGGCGCAAGAAGTAATGAAGTATTTGCCTTTTCAAGGGATCAGCTATGTACCAAGCATGATTTTCACAAATGGTTATAGCTCAGGCGATATCGGCATGGCCTTATTACAGCAATTTATTTGGGTCATTATTCTCATAATACCAATTCAGCTTTTATGGATAGTCGCAAAAAAACAGCTGATTATTCAAGGGGGTTGATGAGATGTTCTATGTATCGATGTTTTTTCAATATGTAAGCCAATATATGAAAACGAGATTGCAGTACCGTGCCGACTTTTTCATGGAAATTCTTTCTGACCTATTGAATCAGGTTGTGAATCTGGTATTTATCTTAGTTGTTTTCGGACATACGCAATTTTTAAGCGGTTGGAGCCGTGAAGAAATTATTTTTATATACGGATTCTTCCTTATACCATTTGCTCTTTTTTCTTCATTTTTTAATATCTGGGATTTTAACGATCGCTATATCGTTAAAGGTGAGATGGACCGAATATTAACTAGGCCGATCCACAGCCTGTTTCAAGTCATTTTGGAAAGAATTGAGCTTGAATCATTATTTGGTGTTGTGACCGGCCTGATCATTATTTTCTATTCGGGTGCATCATTGAATCTCGAGCTTACTTGGTATGATCCTATTCTCTTTGTGATTTTTGCAATCGGTGGGGCACTTGCTTATGCGTCCATCTTTGTAGCAATTGCAAGCATTGGGTTCTGGTCGGATGCGAAAACGTCAATCATGCCAATGATGTACAATATCGGGAACTATGGCCGCTATCCGGTTGATATTTATAACAAGGTCATTCGGTTTGTACTTACATGGGTGCTGCCATTCGCGTTTGTCGGCGTGTATCCAGCCTCTTATTTTCTTAGAAAAGAAGAGTGGTATGCTTATGCATTTGCAACACCGGTTATCGGGATTGCCTTTTTCATAGTATCTGTTTTCATTTGGAATCAGGGAGTGAAAAGGTACCGCGGAGCTGGAAACTAAAAAGAATCCCTTCAACATTATTCAGTTGAAGGGATTTTTCTTATTTACGCTTATTCTTTCTTTCAATATATCTAGCTTGTGCTTGAACGAATTGTTGCTTTTCCTCTTCCGTTTCCGGAAAAACCTGAGGAACGGGGGTGGGCTTTCCATCTGCGTCTATTGCTAGCATCGTTAAAAAAGCGCGGGCTGTAAGCTGCTTTTCACCGGTTAATAGGTTTTCTCGCTCCACTTTCACAAATACCTCCATCGACGTCCGATGGGCACAGGTGACATAGGCCTCTAGGTTAATCGCATCCCCTGTCTTGATGGGTGCCAAAAAGTCAAAGGAGTCGCTTGATACGGTCACAACCGGTTTTCGGCAATGGCGCATTGCTGAAATGCAGGCGATTTTATCTACATAGGCCATCACTTTACCTCCAAAGATAGTGTTGTGATGATTCGTATCTGGTGGGAAAACAAGATCAGTTAAAAAAGTCCGTGACTGCCGGATAGGATTAGCATTTGTAAAATCAATACCTTTTTCAATCATTCGACTGTTGATTGACCAGTAGGTTTTTGCGAACGATTGTTGCAGCTTCCACCATATTTTTCAAAGAAGCAATGGTTTCAGGAACGCCCCTTGTTTTCAGGCCGCAGTCGGGGTTAATCCAAAATTGATCTTTATCCAATACTTTGATGCCTCGTTCAATCATATCGACCATTTCCTCGACTGCAGGAACGCGTGGACTGTGAATATCATATACTCCTAGACCAATACCCTTTTCATACGTTTTTTCCTCAAATGCGGAAGCTAGTTCACCGTGGCTGCGAGATGTTTCTATGGAAATTACATCGGCATCCAGGGAAGAGATGACATCCATGAAGCTGTTGAAATCGCAATAACACATATGCGTGTGAATTTGAGTTGTATCTTCCACACTTGAAGTGGAAATCAAGAAGGAGTTCACAGCCCATTTTAAATATTCATCGCGGTCGCCTTTTTTCAATGGAAGACCTTCTCTAAGGGCAGGCTCATCCACCTGAATCATTTTGATTCCGGCAGTTTCTAAGGCTCCCACTTCTTTTTCCAAGGCGAGCGCTAACTGGTAGCAAACATTCTCCCTTGAAATATCATCACGTACAAATGACCAGTTCAGAATTGTTACAGGACCTGTCAGCATTCCTTTTACCGTTTTCTTCGTCAGGGATTGCGCGTACACACTTTCCCGGACTGTCATCGGCTCGATGAAATGAACATCGCCGTAGATAACAGGTGGTTTTACGCAGCGAGAACCGTAAGATTGTACCCAGCCTTTTTCGAGGAAAACGAATCCTCCTAGCTTATGGCCGAAAAATTCAACCATATCTGTTCGTTCAAATTCTCCGTGTACAAGAACATCCAAGCCGATTTCTTCCTGGATATTGATCCATCTGCTGATTTCCTCGTTAACAAATGTTTCATATTGAGCAGCAGTCCATTCTCCTCGTTTGAATTTTCCGCGAGCTTGTTTTACTTCAGCTGTCTGCGGAAAGCTTCCGATTGTTGTTGATGGAAGGAAAGGCAGTTTGAAAAATTCCTGTTGTTTTTGATAGCGCTCTTTAAATGACAGCTGCCGGCCGGCTGTTTTACTCTTCGCGTGTTCGACACCAGTTTGGACGTCTTTATGATTTCGCGCATTTGAACTTGCTAACGTTTGAAGTGCTAATTTGTTAGTGGCTACTTTTTCAGCAATTGCATTGGCACCTTGATTACTACCTTTTACTAGTAGAGTGATTTCTTCAAGCTTCTCATCAGCAAAGGCAAGGGCCTGTTGAACTTCTTTAGTAAGAGCCGTCTCATTTCGAACCGTTACTGGTACATGAAGCAGGGAGCAAGAGGGTTGAAGCCAAATTTGGTCTTCGGCTACGGTTTTTGTGATGGTATTGATCAACTGATTCTTTTTCGATAAATCGGAAAGCCAAATATTTTTCCCATCAATCACACCTGCACCGAGCACTTTGTCTTTCGGGAAACCGAATTCTTGAAGATTACTAAGGTTCTTCCCTTTATCATGGACAAAATCAAGACCGATCCCTTGAACGTGTAATTCAATCACCTCTTGGTAGTGCTCTACCGCATCAAAGTATGTTTGTAGCATGATGTTCAAGTTTGGAGCTGCTTCACTCAATTTTTCATATAAGTAAGTAACAGTTTGCATATCATCTTTAGAAATGGATGAAACAAGGGAGGGCTCATCGATTTGCACCCACTTCACGCCTTCATGTTCTAACTCTTGCAGAATTTGTGTGTATAAAGGCAGGAGACTAAGGATGATTCCAGGTACATCTTGTTTATTGTAGCCTTTAGACAGAGTAATAAAAGTATAAGGTCCGACTAACACGGGCTTAGCTTCAATTCCTAGTTTTTCTTTGGCTTCGCGATAAGAAGCAAGTGGTTTATTTTCTGTCAAAGTCAGCTTTGACGGTTTTAATTCGGGAACGATATAGTGATAATTTGTATTGAACCATTTCGTCATTTCAGAAGCAACTTCATCCTTGTTTCCGCGAGCCATAGAATAATATACAGAAAGGGGAACGGTGCCGCCTTTATAGGCTGAATAACGCTCAGGAACAAGACCGAACATTACAGACATATCGAGCATTTGATCATATAAAGTAAAGTCATTGACAGGAATAATATCAATACCTTGGTCCTTTTGCTTTTGTAAGTTGCCTAAACGGATGGCTTCTAGCTGTGCTGTAAACTCCGATTCATCGATTTTTCCGGACCAGTAAGCTTCTAATGTGCGTTTCCATTCACGATCTTCCCCAATTCGCGGGTACCCTAAACTACTACTTTTCAATATTCCCATCCTCCTACATTCTTTTTTCTTTTAATAAAATAACAATAAAAAAAGCACCCCTAACCATCAAAAGAGAAAGTTAGAAATGCTTAAAATAAAGGGGTATACAAAAACCCCTTAAAATTATAAGGTCCCTAACACTTCCCTATTCTCCGTAGGTTAAAACAGTGTTGTCGAAACAGGCAGGTCTCCTGACTTGAGGAATCTTATTAGCGGCAGGCCTTCCCAATCCGAAAATCAGTGGCATATTGCATAGCGCTAACATTCCTATTACAGTGGCGGGACCGTGCCGGAATTACACCGGACTTCCCTTTTAATCCTAAAAAAATTAGGAACCTATTTCCACATATGAAATTTCACAAACCTGCTGTAAATTAAACTGCAGGTGGCAAAAATTTATAAAATAAAAACTATTATAAAAATTTAGACAATCTTAACATATCCCGACTAAAATGGTCAACAAGGAAAAAAGTCTCGGGAAATGGGGTCTGACCCCGCCCTATATCGACAAAACTATTGGTGCACCTAGGTTTGTTTAAGGATGTGAATGTTGGGAAATGGGGTCTGACCCCTAAATAAAGAATATATTGTTTGGACGGGGAGTATGTATAGGGGAATGGGTTGTTTTGAAATGAGGCGTGGGGGATGACTTTTTACATCTTGATTGCAGGAATCATTTTTTGCATGGTGATGAGCATTCGAACGTTATTTCTTGTTGAGTCGGGAGGAAAGAAGTTTTCTCTGGAGGATATGCTGTGGCTTGGCAATTTATATGCGACGATATTAGTAGGTTTTGCACTGATTTATTTATTATACGAGCTTCAGAATCATTCAGTGATTCTTGATATGGGCAATCGTTTGGACGGCAGTTTTTACGAGCAACTGAAGACTTCTTTTTATTTTAGTGCGATGACGATGTTTTCTGTAGGGTATGGGGATATAGCCCCGATAGGCGTGGGCAGGATGATTGCGACAATCCAGGCATTCATCGGCTATACGCTCCCGGCCGCGTTTGTAATTCGGACAGTGATTGATTTAGATCAGGAAAGGAGGAATAAATGAAAGTTGTGTTTCTTTCAATTATTGGGTACGCTTACCATAATGAAAGAAATGGAGGGGTTAGAATGACTGTTAAAATTGGAGAAAAAGCACCTGATTTTCAACTACCTGCAAACAACGGTGAAAAAGTGTCCCTATCGGATTTTAAAGGCAAACACGTTGTTTTATATTTTTATCCGAAAGACATGACGCCTGGTTGCACAACGGAGGCTTGTGATTTCCGTGACCACAATGAGCAGTTTGAGGAATTGAATGCTGTCATAATAGGGATTAGTCCAGACCCGGCGGCGCGTCATGAAAAATTCATTGAAAAATATGGGTTACCTTTTCTGCTGCTAGCTGACGAAAATCAAGAAGCTGCTGAATTATATGATGTATGGAAATTAAAAAAGAACTTCGGTAAGGAATATATGGGTATAGAACGTTCAACTTTTCTGATTGATAAAGAAGGAACGATCGTTAAAGAATGGCGTAAAGTAAAAGTTAAAGGGCATGTTGAAGAAGCGCTTGAAACTCTTCGTGATCTAGAAAAATAAGGTACAGGCAGATGAAGGATAAGCGAATAACCAGGCTTGCTGCAAGGCTGATTCATCATTCCGTACAATTACAGCCAAAAGAGAGAATCTTGATACGGGGTCATATCAGCACGAAACCGTTATTGAAAGAACTGATTAAAGAAACATACAGAGTTGGGGCATATCCATATGTAGAACTGGAAGACGATGAAATAAGCTGCCACTTGTTAAAAGGGAATGTGAAGGAACAACTTGATACCTTATCACAATGGACTTTGAGGAAATATACTGATATTGATGCGATAATAATCATCTCCGGTGAAGATAACAATGCTGATTTGGCAGATGTACCTGCAGAGAGGCATCGTCTTCATGGAGAAGCGATGAAGTCGTCGACTCTTTTCTATGTAAACAACAGGCGCTGGGTTTTACTTAATTACCCGACCACTAGCTCAGCACAAAAAGCTGGCATGAGCTTTAGCAGGTATGAAGACTTTCTATTAAACGTTTGCACAATGGATTACGGAAAAATGGAAGTAGCACTGAAACCGCTTAAGCTATTGATGGAGCATACTGAAAAAGTTCGAATTGTATCACCAGGGACAGACCTCACCTTTTCCATTAAAGGAATGCCGGCTGTCATATGCGCTGGGAAAAACAATTTACCGGACGGGGAAGTGTTCACGGCACCCGTAAAAGAGAGTGTTCATGGTAAGATAGCCTTCAACACCCCTTCAACATATCAAGGAGTCACCTTTCGTGACATAGTTTTAACCTTGCAAAAGGGGAAAATTACGAAAGCAGATTCCAATCAAAGTTCTAAAATGAACGAGATTCTTGATGTAGATGAAGGGTCCCGTTTTATTGGGGAATTCGCGCTTGGAATCAATCCATTTATTATGGAGCCAATGGACGATATTTTGTTTGATGAGAAAATATGTGGCAGTCTGCATCTAACTCCTGGCCAAGCATATCAAGAGGCTGATAATGGAAACCGTTCTTCTACACATTGGGATATGGTTTTGATCCAGCGCCCTGAATATGGCGGTGGTGATATCTACTTTGATGACATTCTGATCCGAAGGGATGGCATTTTTATGTTGCCGGAACTACGTGCTTTAAACCCCAATTTATTAAAATAAAGCCTTTTTTTACAGGGTTAAGGCTTTTGTCCAACTCAAAAAGAGGACACCTGAATATGCTTTATTAAGGGAATACCTCCTCAGAGAAAGTTGCGCGGGACATACAGAGCCCGTGTTTTTTTTTGTTATTAAAAGGAGAGATAAAATATGTAATTACTTTCACAATCATTCCAAACGAAGATATCCAAAAGAAGATGGAGGATACCTTTCCTGCTTTGAATTTCGTTTATCAAGAGGATTGGGAGGATGAACCACTGCGCGGAGCGGAAATCCTAATTACATACGGCGAAGATTTAACAGATGAGACAATTGAGAAAGCACCGAATTTAAAATGGATTATGGTTATGAGTGCAGGTATGGAATTAATGCCTTTTAAAGCCATTGAGAATCGCGGGATTTTGGTAACAAATGCAAGAGGTATCCATAAAATACCGATGGCAGAGTACACGATTGGGATGCTTTTGCGGTACGAAAAGAAAGTGAAACAGCTTATCAAGAATGAATCAGACGAGCTTTGGGATAGAAAGATAGAAGTAGGAGAATTGAATGGGAAATCGATCGATACTCATTCTTGGTGCTGGTGCAATTGGCGGAGAGGTAGCGCGTCTTGGGAATGCCTTTAGGATGACGACAATTGGGGTCAATCGGAGCGGAAATCCTGTGCAGCACATTGATCGTCTATATGGGGTATTACCGGAAGCAGATTACATCGCATCTGTTCTGCCAAGCACGATTGAAACACAGAATCTGTTGCAAAAAGAACACTTTAAAGCTATGAAAGCTTCTGCCGTTTTCGTGAATATTGGACGCGGTGATCTGGTTTACGAGGAAGTGTTAAAATGTAACGGTCACACCGCATCTTTCGAGTAAAAGCAGTGAATATTTACCTAGAACCTTTTCGATTTTTGAAAAAACATGCATGAATACCTGATAGATGGAAATGACTTTATCAACGTCATTGACTTATCGAGAGGATGCTAGGCTCAAACTAGAAAATGGGGAAGATTTAAAGGGTGGATGAATAAACTTAAAATGAAGAGATAAACAGGTGAAATATTGACAAAATCAACTTAAAAAAGGTACACTATTTATAAATATTATAATTTAATAATTCATACTTAATGAGAAAAAGAGGTGGATGACGGTGTCTGAAGTTCAGTTAAAAGAAGCGTTGGATTCCCTTAAAGATACCGGTGTAAGAATAACTCCTCAACGCCATGCGATACTTGAATATTTGATAAGCTCTATGTCTCACCCTACCGCAGATGATATATATAAAGCGCTAGAAGGAAAGTTTCCCAATATGAGTGTGGCTACGGTTTATAACAACTTGCGTGTGTTCCGCGAAGTAGGATTGGTTAAAGAACTTACCTATGGCGATTCTTCAGCAAGATTTGATTTTGTAACGACGAATCATTATCATGTAATCTGCCAAACCTGCGGAAAAATTGTAGATTTTGATTATCCTGCATTGGACGAAGTCGAACATTTTGCAGCACAGGTCACCGGTTTCAATGTTAGTCACCATCGGATGGAAATATATGGAGATTGTACAGAGTGTTCGAAAAAAGAAGCGCATTAAAAAAAGTTCCGCCACTTGGTTGGAACTTTTTTTTTGTTGCAAAAAAATGATACAATTAATCACGAGCCATCTGTCTGGGAGAAACAAACTCTCTTAAGGGTTTAATTTAGTCATGCAGGCTTTTGCGATTATATTTTTCGTTAAATTCTTCGCCCTCTAGCTTTTTATCAAGAGTCAATGGTTCTTCACAATGCATGCAAATATCCACACGTCCCAATACTTTTGTAGGTTTACTACAGTTAGGACACACAACCTGGATAGATTTTGTAGAAAGCATTCCAATCCAAAAATAAACGCCGGTGCTTGCAATAATAAATAAAAGACCTAGACCCATAAAAAGCGTCATAACAATAGGATGTGATTTAAAGAAAAGTCCAAGATACATCACTATAAAGCCGATGAAAATCAAACTTAAAGCAAATGTACGGATTTTATTGATTTTGCTAGAATATTTAGCCATGGATTGTCCCTCCTAAAATATAACTTTAACTATAACATAAACTAAGGATGGAACAAAAAAGAAATAAAGGATACATATTACTTTTAAATGTGTTGTTTTTGTAAATATCATCTAGGTGAAATACAGGATTTTGAAGAGTTTTGTCGAATGTTTAAAAAAAAAGGTTTTGGAGGAATTTATAATGGAAGATATCCTTCGCCCGATTTATCAAGAGCGAGCAAGTTTAAAATCTACACTTGGAATCTTATTAATAGAAAAAAGGGAAAGTAACAGCCCGATTACCGATACATTTGACTACATCCTTTTTGTTATTGTAGATGAAGCAGAAGAGGCAGTGTTTTTAAAGCACTACACATACCAGGACAAAAAGGCAGCTTTACATATCGTTAAGGAAGAACAACTAAAAGAATGGCTTCTATTAGGATCAAACCGTAAAGTAGTTGACTGGATTTATAACGGAAAGGTCCTCTTTGACCGGAATGAATATTTGGATCATTTGAAAACAGAAATCAGAGAGTTTCCTTTTTATGGAAGGAAGTTAAAAATAGGGATGGAGTTTGCGAAGTTAATTCGCAGATATATGGATGGAAAAGGCTTCTTTGAAAAAGGTCATTATCTTGATGCGTATAATCATATTGTTCATTCCCTTCATCACTTAGCCCGTTTAGAAGTAATAGAACAAGGTTTTTATCCAGAAGTTACGGTCTGGAACCAAGTGAAACATATGGAACCTGAAATCTATAAGTTGTATAAAGAATTGATCAGTAGTGAGGAAACCCTTGAAAAAAGATTGGAGCTTCTTTTCCTTGCGAGTGAATTTCTTATTTACTCTAGGACGAATACGGGTTCACAGCATTTAGTTGAAATAATGAGTACAAAAGAAGATCCTTGGACAATTGCAGAGTTAATGGATCATCCGGAACTTAAGTTTTATTCAGTCGATCTAGGTGTTCTTTTAGAATACTTAATAGAGAAGAAAGTAATAGATGTCATCAAAGTGGAAACAAAAGGACAAGACGTGTATCATCGATTTTATAGAGTTTAAAAAAATATTTCAAAAAAATCATTTTTAGTGTTGACCAATAATAATCTAGGTGTTATATTAATACATGTCGCTGCGGGACATCAGCTTTCGCAGCTACAACAAAACAAAAAAACATCAAAAAAACATGTTGACAAAACAGTCGATAACATGATAAGATGTAAAAGTCGCTTACGAAGTAAACGACAACGAAATTGCTCTTTGAAAACTGAACAAAACAAAGCGCCAACGTTAATTTTTAAGTGAGCACACACTATCAAAAAGCAAAATGAGCAAGTCAAACATTTCTTCGGAGAGTTTGATCCTGGCTCAGGACGAACGCTGGCGGCGTGCCTAATACATGCAAGTCGAGC